>DPVV01000020.1 GCA_003526525.1 Lachnoclostridium phytofermentans
TCTCACGGAAGTGTCTTCGTTGCAAATACGCAGACGAATGGACGTGGAAGACGTGGTAGAAACTTTGTTTCTATGGAAGGTAGCGGTATCTACATGAGTATTATATTAAAGCCGTTACTTACTGCTTCGGATGCAATTTATTTAACAACAGCCGCTTCAGTTGCAGTTTACCGCGCCATTAAAATGGTGACGAAGAAAGACACTCAGATTAAGTGGGTCAATGATTTATATTATGAGGGAAAAAAAGTCTGTGGTATCTTGACTGAAGCAGTCACAGATTGTGAAACAGGACTTATTGACAGTATCATTCTTGGAATTGGCATTAATTTTAATATACAGACGGAACAGATTCCTTCTGAGTTAAAAGAAGTAGCTGGAGCACTTTATCATGGGGATACCAATGGAGTAAGCAGAAACCAGCTAATTGCAGAGATTCTCTGTCAGGTGTTACAAATTTGTATGGATTCTGAAAACAGAGAATTCTTAGAAGATTATCGAGAGAACTCGATGGTACTTGGAAAGGAAATCAACATCTTAGGCTATAGTGAACCAAAGAAGGCAATCGCGATTGGAATTGAAGACAATGGAGGGTTGATTGTAGAATACGAAGATAAGAAGAGAGAAACCATTCATACAGGAGAAGTCAGTATCCGCCTAATCTAATCGTATCTAACAGTTCTGAAATAGTCCTTGCAATAATTTGGAATGAATGATATAATAAGCACGATGCAATGATATGATAATGACGGGAGTGGGCGAAAGTCCACTCTTACTTTTTGCTATACGGTCCAGTAAAGTCGGACCACATTTATGCCACATAGCACCAAGTCAGCACATCATTTGTCATGAAGAAGTAGCAATATGGTAATAATAAAAAAGGAGGTGTCTTTATGACAAAGAGAGAGGAATATGAGTTAAAAGCGGAACAACTTCTTACGCCGATTATGGAGGAAAATAATTTCGAATTGGTAGATGTGGAGTATGTAAAAGAGGTTGGTAATTGGTATTTACGTGCTTACATCGATAAGGAAGGCGGTATTACGGTAGACGATTGCGAGGTAGTCAGCAGACGATTCAGTGATTTGCTTGATGAAAAGGATTTTATTCCGGATGCCTATATTCTTGAAGTAAGTTCTCCGGGACTTGGTAGACAACTTAAAAAAGACAAGGATTTTAAACGCAGCCTTGGTGAAGAAGTTGAAATAAAGCTATATAAGGCAATCAACAAGCAAAAAGATTTTGAGGGAATTTTAACGGATTTTGATCAGGAAAAGCTGATAATAGAGCAGGCAGATGGAACAACCATGGAGTTTGCACGAGCAGACATCGCTATGGTAAGATTAGCGCTTGACTTTTAATCATAAGGAGGAATCGTAGAACATGGAAGGGAACAAGGAACTAATTGAAGCGTTGAATCAGATTGAGAAAGAAAAGGACATCAGCAAAGAAGTCTTATTAGAGGCGATGGAAAATTCTTTAGTAGCAGCGTGCAAAAATCATTTTGGGAAGGCAGATAATATTAAAGTTTATATTGACCGTACGACAGGAGCTGTCAGCGTTTTTGCAGAGCGCGTTGTAGTAGAACAGGTACAGGATCCTGTACTCGAAATCAGTCTGGCTGAAGCTACAATGAAATTCCCAAAAGGAAAGTATGAATTAGGTGATATCGCTCAGGTAGAAGTTACTCCAAAGAACTTCGGCCGAATTGCTGCTCAAAAAGCAAAGCAGGTAGTGGTTCAAAAAATTCGTGAAGAAGAGCGTAAAGTTTTATTCAATCAATATTATGGAAGAGAAAAAGATATTGTAACAGGTATCGTTCAGCGTTATGTTGGAAATAACGTAAGCATTAACCTTGGTAAAGTGGATGCTGTACTTATGGAAAATGAACAGATTAAGGGAGAGCATTTCCGTCCAACAGACCGTATAAAACTTTATGTGCTTGAAGTAAAAGATACTACCAAAGGACCTAAGATTACAGTTTCTAGAACTCATCCTGAACTTGTAAAGAGATTATTTGAGGCTGAAGTTACAGAGGTAAAAGAAGGTATTGTAGAAATCAAGAGCATTTCCCGTGAAGCCGGAGATAGAACAAAAATGGCAGTGTCCAGTAACGACCCTAACGTTGATCCAGTTGGAGCTTGTGTAGGTTTAAATGGTGCTAGAGTAAATGCCATTGTGAATGAACTTGGCGGCGAAAAAATTGATATTGTTAACTGGAGTGATGATCCTGCAGAATTAATAGAGAATGCATTAAGTCCAGCGAAGGTTGTTTCAGTGGATGTTAGTGCAGAAGAAATGAGTGCTAAGGTTATCGTACCAGATTATCAGTTATCTTTAGCAATTGGAAGACAGGGACAAAATGCTAGACTCGCTGCAAGATTAACCGGATACAAGATAGATATCAAGAGCGAATCACAGGTATATGGTAGTTACTACGAGGAGTAGAGTTTCCCTGAGAGGTAGATGACGATATGAATACAAGAAAAATTCCATTACGTAAGTGTACCGGTTGTGGAGAAATGAAAAGTAAAAAAGAGATGATTCGAGTGTTAAAGACACCTGAAGATACGATTGTACTTGATACAACTGGAAAGAAAAACGGTAGAGGCGCATACATATGCAACTCATTGGAATGTCTTAGAAAAGCCATCAAAAGCAAAGGGCTTGAGAGATCCTTAAAAACTGCGATTCCAAAAGAGGTATATGAACAATTGGAAAGTGAGTTGAGTGAGATTGCAGATGAATGACGAAATGCTACAAAAGGCAGCAGCCACGAAGAAACGAGTTATGTCGTTACTTGGATTGGCAACCAAAGCAGGATATGTGACAAGTGGAGAATTTTCTACCGAAAAGGCGGTAAAAGAGGGGAAGGCGTGCGTGGTCATAGTAGCGGAAGATGCTTCTGAAAATACGAAAAAAATGTTTCGCAATATGTGTACCTTCTACGATGTGCCGATCTATATCTTCGGTGAAAAGACTGATCTTGGACACGCGATAGGAAAAGAATTTCGCGCATCCTTAAGTATTAATGACCAAGGAATGGCAAGAAGCATAGAAAAATATTTGAATCAGGAGAGTTCGAAATGATGAATCGATATTGAGAACCTATAAGCGGAGGTAGTAATATATGGCAAAACTAAAAATCCATGAATTAGCCAAAGAGTTAGGAGTAGACAACAATGAGATTGTTAACTTTTTACAGTCAAAAGGGTCTGAGGTAAAAAGTTATCGCAATAGCATTGAAGAAAAAGAAATTGATTTGGTCCGAGGAAAATTTAAAGGTTCAGTAAGTAAATCAGAGCCAAAATCTATAGATAGTGGAAAGGCATCAAGAGTGGAAAAACCAGAAAAAACTAACAGCGTTACGGCAAAGGCAGAGCAGACTCCTTCAGAGCCAGTGGTGCAAAAACAACGACCAATGACAGCGCAGGGAGAGAGAAAAAATATGAGCGAACAGCAAACAACAACAGGAAACACCGAGAATGGTGATAACAAACAATCCGTTGGTGAAAAAAAATACCAACATACGGATAGAAGACCACAGGGAAACAACGGAGAAGGAGCACAGACTTCAACAAATTCTGGAGATAGAAGACCACAGGGTCAGGGAAGCTACGGAGATAGAAGACCTGGGGGTCAAAATTCTGGAGATAGAAGACCATACAATGGTGACAGACCTGGGGGTCAGAATTACGGAGACAGAAGACCTGGGGGTCAAGGAAACTACGGAGACAGAAGACCAAATAGTGGTGACAGACCTGGGGGTCAAGGAAACTACGGAGATAGAAGACCAAATAATGGTGACAGACCTGGGGGTCAAGGAAACTACGGAGATAGA
>DPVV01000004.1:0-3502 GCA_003526525.1 Lachnoclostridium phytofermentans
ATGGATAATAGATATGATAAACATGTAAATGTTCTTATATAAGAATATAGAATAGAATGATATTAGAAAATAAGTAATATTAAAACATTTCATTTTAAGAGTATAGAATAATAAGTGAAAAGAGAAGAGAGAAAAGAGAAAAGAAAAAAGAAGAGAAAAAAAGAAATAAGAAAAAAAGAAAAAAAGAATAAAAGAAAAAGAGAAGTGCATCTACAAAATGTTAGATATTATTTTGTCTAACATTTAGGGTGCACTTCTCTTCGTTATCTAACCCTCTTATTCATGATGAGGAAAAGTTCGCAAAGCGAGCTTTTCCTTATATCCATAATTATTCTACTGTCACAGATTTTGCTAAATTACGTGGCTGATCAACGTCTAAACCTCGGGAAGCAGAAGTATAATAAGCAATCATCTGTAAAGTAACGGCTGCAGCATATGGAGTAAAAATATCCTCTGTAGTCGGAATATTAATACGAAAATCATAGAGGGAGCTTTCGATTGCTGCATCCGTTGTTGTAATGCAGATAACCATAGCACCTCTTGCACGTACTTCTTTCATATTAGAAACCATCTTCGATAATACATTGCCTTGAGTAGCTAATGCGATGACAGGAATACCTTCCGTAATTAAGGAAAGAGTGCCATGCTTTAATTCGCCAGCAGCATAAGCTTCGGAATGAATATAGGTAATTTCTTTTAGCTTAATAGAGCCTTCGCAGGCAAGCGCAGAATCCATACCGCGACCTATGAAGAATAGATTTTCTGTATGGATAAGTTCCTTACTGATTTTCTTAAAGTAGTCAGCTTGCTTTAACACTTCTTCAATTGCCGGTACAACACCGTACAATGTTTGAAGGTAATTCGATACCTCATGTTTAGAAAGGCAGCCTTTTGCATATGCAAAACGGAAAGCTAAGATATAGAAGGCAGAAAGTTGAGCAGTGTAAGCTTTGGTACTTGCAACTGCGATCTCTGGACCTGCATGTGTATAGAAGACATAATCACTTTCTCTTGCTATAGCGGAGCCCTTTACATTTACAATGGATAGAGTCTTTGCCCCTATCTCATGAGCAAGTCTTAATGCCGCTAAGGTATCTGCAGTCTCTCCGGATTGAGAAACTGTAATTACTAGAGTATTCTGATCCATAATTGGATCCTGATAACGAAATTCTGAAGCAATATCAACGGTTACTGGAATGCGGAGAAGGCGTTCTAATAATACCTTACCCATCAGTCCTGCATGCATAGCAGTTCCGCAAGCGGTAATGATGATACGATTGATACCAGAAAATAAGGAATCCGGAATATTATCACAAGCTAAGTCTGGAAGAAGATATTCTTTTTTCGATTCTTCCTCTGTATACTTTTTGATTCTAGGAGCAATCGTTCGTGTAATTGCTTCTGGTTGTTCATAGATTTCCTTTAACATGTAGTGCTTATATCCATTCTTTTGAGCAGCAGACATATCCCAAGTAACACTTAGCATTTCTGGTTCTACGAGCTCTTGGTTTAAATCGGTAAGTGTAATAGATGTCTTGGTTAGCTTAGCGATATGAAATTCAGGCAATATGAAATAATCCTTCGAATAACGAAGCAATGCTACCATATCCGAAGCAACTACGGAGCCTTGTTCTGTGCTACAAGCAACAAGTGGGCTACCTTTTCTTATGCAGTAGATTACGTCAGGTTGATCTGAAAATAAGATACAGAATGCGTAAGCACCTTCCAATTTATCAACGGCTGCCTTAATCGTTTGATAGGCATCGCCGTGATATAAACTATCGATAAGCATTGCAGCTATTTCGGTATCTGTCTGAGAAATTGGTTGGCGTCCACCGAGTTTAAGCTCATGTTCCAGCTCATGATAGTTTTCAATAATACCATTGTGAATTAGTGTAACCTTTCCACAGGAATGTGGGTGAGCATTTACTTCGGATACTCCACCATGAGTAGCCCATCTGGTATGCCCAATACCACAAGAAGAGACAAAGGTAGCCGGAACTTTTTTCTTCAAAGAGGCTACCTTTCCTACGGATTTGATTACATGAATTCCTCCCTCCATAAAACATGCAATCCCTGCACTGTCATAACCGCGATACTCTAATTCTCCGAGTCCCTTAAGCAGTACCTCGGCCGAATTTAAGTGCCCGGTAAATCCAATAATACCACACATAAAAATTCTCCTTCTTAATTTAGTTGTCAAAGTACATTTACATTGTTGTTTGATAGTACTGCTGTTGTGCTGCAGTTACCTGCCATTTTTTCAGTACCTTACGCACTCAAACCGCACGAGAGAGCATCCGCCGAAGATTCGCTAACTCCCTACCTCGTTAACCTCTATATTTCCCGTCCAATAGAGGTACATGGCGCTAATTTTATTTCCTATTTGTTTGGAAAAGACATTTCTGTCGGATTTTTGTCTTGGACTGACATCAACATTCTACAAGAAAGTCATCGGAAAGTCAACAATCGTATTTATAAGTAAATGTGCAATTCCGGTACCTTTTTGTTATTCCTCTTTGGGATGGTACACACTTGCATTTCTTAGCGAATAATAGCTACAAGATTGTACTTATTCAATATCAATGAAAAAAACCAAGGTAGTGAAATAAAAGATATCTTCAAAAAAACTGGAGTATTCTTTATGAATACTCCAATATCATCATATGAAACTATGATTATGCATGTGCAGGTTTATTTAAATTGATTTCCCCTGCATAATTTGTCTGGAACATTTTACGAACTTCTTCCTCATCCTTTGACTGGCCAAGTGCCCAGATAAGCTTTGTTACAGCGGCTTCTGTAGTCATATCGTAAGCTGGAATGACACCCTGCTTTAGCGCTAACTGACCTGCCTGATAGATGGATAAGTCACTTCGCTCATAAAGACACTGACTTGATATAACAATAGGGATTCCGGCATCTACTAGCTTTTTTAGTTTCTCCATAAGATTTCGATTTACAAAATGTAAACCACCGGAGCCGAATGCCTCTATAACAATGCCTTTATAGTTCATCTCTACCAGCATATCAAATATTTCTGGATTTAATCCAGGAGTTAATTTAATTAAAAATACATCATTGCAAAGATTTTCTTTATAAACCACTTTCCCGGTTATTGGTTGTATTGCATTCGTATTAATATTGAATCCATTGGCGTCAATGGTTGCAACCAATGGATAGTTAACGCTTTCAAAAGCATCAAAGCCTGTCGTACGAACTTTAACAGCTCGACAGCCTAAGATAACTTTCCTATGAAATGCAAGATAAATTCCAGGGATTCCTGTTGCAGCCATCGCAAGCGCATACCGTAAATTATCCATAGCATCCGTAAGTGGATGTGTAAGTGGTAGCTGAGAACCAGTAAATACCACTGGTATCGGTAGGTTCTTTAACATAAAGGAAAGAACGGAAGTGGTATAGGCCATTGTGTCAGTACCATGAGTAACTACGATTCCGTCGTAGGAGTTATTGTTATCATAAATATTTTTAGCGATGTACA
>DPVV01000004.1:3564-4194 GCA_003526525.1 Lachnoclostridium phytofermentans
AGCGATGTACATCCATTCTTCTGGCTGTATGTTGGAGCTATCTAAGTTTAAAATGTCCTTAATAGTGATAAGGTAATTTTCTGAAATCCCAGCAAGATGACCTCCAAGGTCTGAGCCACTTAAGCCCGGAGCAAGACCTTCGTTACTGCTAAGAGAGGCTATTGTGCCACCTGTCGTTAATATTAATATACTTTTCTTTGTGTCCATAATTATCCTCAATATTGATCAATATTTCTTGGTTCCATTTTGGTTAGAACCTAATTATCACGATTACTATCATATCTACTATAGAAGATTTAACCTAAATATGCAATGGTTTTCGATGCCATAAAGTCGAAGGAAAAACGGAGATTTGCTGACTGGAAAAGATTGACAATTATTTTCCGATTCGTTAGTATTAACATGTATTAATCTTATGTTGAAGTTTTGGAGGGAGTATGAAAACAAATCTACGATATCTGAGGATAATTGGGCAAATAATGACTCTTTCGTTTCTTTTGTTAGGATGTGGAGTATGTACAAATCAAACAGGAGTGTTCACTCTTTCTGTAAATACAGATATACAGATTGTTTCTGAAGACAAGGATAATAATAGCTTGTTAGAAGACATGCCGGAAGCGGGAGTAATAG
>DPVV01000004.1:4321-8075 GCA_003526525.1 Lachnoclostridium phytofermentans
GGAAGCGGGAGTAATAGCAAGATATGATGTTGGTTTTAAGGAAGAAATACAATCTTTATGCTCCAATGAATTATATGTTACCAATATACAAGGTATTCAAGTGAACGGAAAATTGGAAAAGGAAGCGTGGAAGATTAAAGAGAAAGATAAAGAAAAAGAAGGCAGTGCAGAACAAGTAAGTAAACAGGAAGTTAATATGAAAGAGGAGGATAACAAGGAACAGGAAGATAACAAGGAAGAGAAAGTTAAAGAGGAGCCGGAAATAGATCAACAATGCATGGTTACTTTACTAGCAGTAGGAGATAATCTGCTCCATCAGAAAGTAATTGATAGCGGTAAGATGAAAGACGGAAAGTATAATTTTGACCATTTATTTAAACAATTGTCTGAAGATATTAAAGCAGCAGATATCGCGGTGATTAATCAGGAGACGATTTTGGGTACGAAAAAGATGGGATATAGTGGATATCCAAGATTTTGTTCTCCAACAGCGGTGGGACATTCTATTACTAAAGCTGGTTTTGATATTGTTCTGCACGCTAATAATCATACGATGGATAGAGGAGTTGAAGGGATTCTTACGACACTAAATTATTGGGAACGATACCCTAAGATAACTCCATTAGGTATATATGGATCGACGGAAGATGCGAATCAGATAGCATATATTGAGAAGAACGGGATTACTTTTGCCTTCTTAAATTATACTTATGGACTGAATGGCAACACTCTACCATTGTCGAAATCCTATCTTGTCAATATGATGGATAAGAATAAGCTAAAAGCGCATTTAAAGGAAGCTAGGAAGAAAGCTGATTTTGTAATTGTATTTCCTCATTGGGGTTCAGAATATGTTTATAAAGCTAATAAGTATCAAAAAGAATATGCAACATTTTTTAACGAACAAGGTGTGGATCTCATTATAGGTTCACACCCACATGTACTACAACCAATAGAGTGGTTTGAGGGAAAGAACGGGCACAAGACGCTAGTTTATTATTCACTCGGTAATTATATCTCAAGTATGGATTATACTGACCGTATGCTTGGTGGTATAGCGAATGTTACTATTGTGAAGGATAGGGAAAAAACATATATCAAAAAAGCATCCATAACACCCATTGTGACACATTATGAACGCGGTGGAAATCATAATTTTACGGTATATAAATTATCTGATTATACACAAAAGCTAGCGTCGAGACATTACATATTAAAAGGCAAATGGGGAAAAGATTTCTCTTTAAAAACATTAGAAAAACTTGCGAATGACATAGTTGGTGACTTCATAGAAAAAAGATCGAAAAATGTCAATTAATTAACGATTGTTGCTATTTGATCATTTTCGTATATAATTAAATTCCGAACGGATATTGTATTTAACTGACCGTAATAAGGAGGGATTTTTTATGGCAGATCATGTAGTATATGAAGCGAAAAGATGTTTAAATTGTAAGAAACCACTTTGTATGACTGGTTGTCCAATCAGCACACAGATTCCTACTATGATACAAGAGTTTTTAAATGGAGGTATTGCAAAAGCCGGTGAGATGGTTTTTGAAAATAATCCTCTTTCTATCGTTTGTTCCTTAGTGTGTGACCACGATAAGCAATGCGAGGGTCATTGTATTTTAGGCAAAAAGGGTATGCCGGTACACATTAGTAGTATAGAAAATTATATTTCCAGTACTTATTTTGATCAAATGAAGCTAGACAGAGAAGAGAAGAAGAATAAGCGAGCAGCCGTTATAGGTTCAGGTCCTGCTGGTATTACGATCTCTATTTTATTAGCGAAAAAAGGGTATGATGTAACCATATTTGAAACAAGAGAAAAAATAGGTGGAGTTTTACGCTATGGTATTCCAGAATTCCGTCTTCCAAAGAAAATTCTTGATAATTACAAGAAGAAAATGCTAGAGTTAGGAATTAGATTCCGTCCTAATACTACAATCGGTGGTGCTATTGGTATTGATGATTTATTCCGTGATGGCTATTTAGCAATATTTGTTGGTACTGGCGTTTGGAGACCAAATGCGTTACACTTAAAAGGAGAGACTCTTGGTAATGTTCATTATGCAATCGATTATCTTGTAAACCCAGACTCCTTTGAACTTGGGGACTCTCTTGCCATCATTGGCGCAGGAAACTCTGCGATGGATGTTGCAAGAACAGCAATCAGAAAAGGAGTTAAGGAAGTTACAGTATATTCTCATCGTGAAGAAATAAAAGCAAGTGTCCATGAAGTAGAATATGCAAAAATAGATGGTGTTAACTTTGAAACTTGCAAGTCTACAGTTGAATTAACCGAAGATGGTCCTATTATGAATACAGTAACCTGGGATGAAGAAGGTAACATGGAAATTGTAGAAGGAAGTGCAAAGCTATATCCTGCACAATCTATGATTATCGCAATTAGTCAAGGACCAAAGGATAAGATTGTTTCCACAACAAAAGGTATTGGTGTAAACCAGAGAGGATTAATTGTTACGAATGAACAGGGAGAAACCTCACGCCCTGGTATATTTGCATCTGGAGATGTTGTAAATGGTGCAAAGACCGTAGTAGAGGCGGTACATTATTCAAAAAAGGTAGCAGAAGCCATGGATGAATACATGAGTAAACTATAATTCATGGAAGTATGCAAAGGAGGATAAGGGATGTTAGGTGTAAGCAACACAAGTGTTATGAACATGGAAAATGCTATTCGAGGTGCAAGAAATCCAATGAATAGCTGGGCAAGAATGGATAGTTACTATAATGATGCACATGAGTACGTTTTAGGTGAAAATGATTTAAACCTAGCGAAGCGTCTATGTGGGGCAGGTACCGATCACCGTAAATTTATTCGACAGATTCTTGTATCAGTAGATATTACCGCACCATTATATTGGTGGAAAGAATATGATACTTACAAGGTAGCAACTGTAGCAAACTCTACAAGTACTATGCATAAAATCCATAGTAAGCCATTTGAACTTGATGATTTTAGTCATGACCATATGACTGAAGAATCCAAAGAAAAATTCCAAGGCTATATTGATTATATGGAAACAATTCGTCTAAAATATGTAGAGACAAAGGATAAGGCGTATTGGTATGATTTAATTCAGCTTTTACCATCAAGTTATAATCAGTTACGTACTTGTACCATGAATTATGAGACTTTAGGGAATATCTATCGTGCAAGAAAGAATCATAAACTAAAGGAATGGCATACTTTTTGTGATTGGATTAAAGCACTTCCTTATGCTTCAGATTTAATAACATTTACGGATGGTGAAAAATAACTTATTAATAAGCTACTGTAAATGTAATGATAGAGACAATAAAAAAATAGATATAATGAAGTAATAATATAAGAAGTTATTAATTATATGAAGGGAGCGTCGCAAAATAGCTGATTAATAGCTATGGAGTGACGCTCCCCTGTTCATTGTAAGAAAAAAAGATCTTTGCTACATAGATGATTGCTCATCTATGTAGCAAAAGCCCCTTTTTATTCATAGGAAGGAAACGTTCTGCTTTTTGTTACTTGAATGAATGACGGGGGATGGAAGTTCGCCCAGTGGGGAACAATTATTAGAAGCGATCTCTGATAGACATGCATACCCACCCCTACTCATTTAATAAATAGTAAAATTCTATTTATAAGTAGTATAAATGATATTATTAGAAAAACTAAAAAAGTTGAAATAAAGTGTTGACATTCGAGTTTGAAGGTGATACACTAAATAAGCTGTCGCTGAGAGATAAC
>DPVV01000001.1 GCA_003526525.1 Lachnoclostridium phytofermentans
CCCTGATCTCTTACCAAAATCTTCGGCAAAAGAACAAGGCTTACGAATCTATAAATACTCGCAGCAATTAACCGTTCAAGCTTTAGCATCGCAGGGCATGGCATACATTGACGCCTTGAAATTGCATTAGGTTATGCCTTGATTCGACACAACCTGCTAACCAACTAATAGTGTCTCCATTATTTCGCGGTAGCAATCCATATCCCTGCGGTAGCCTCACCTACCGAAGTTTAATTCTTTACATACTATACTACGTATAATTACATATGTCAACAAACAATGGCATATTTTCTGCCAACCCTTATCAATCACTTAATGACAGCTTCCGCAAGAACAACCGCCACAATTGTGCTCTCCGTCTTTATGATCGTGGTGATCATGATGGTCATGATGGTCATGATGATCGTGGTGATCACAATTTGCTTCTGTGGATGGTTTTGATGCCCCATCTAAGAAAGAAGCTACAGCAACCTCAATGTCTCCTTGCATTCCAGGTATTACAAGGATATCTTCATCCATTAATAGTCCCATAGCAGCACTGCCAATTCCACCACAAATTACAACATCAACACCCATTTCTTTTAATAAATCTACTGTAGCAACATGACCGCTGCCTGTATTCTTAAGGGTAGTTTTGCTGATTAGAGAATTTCCTTCCAATTCAAAAATAGTAAAGGTTTCGCAATGACCAAAATGCTCAAAAACATTATGATTCTCATCTGTTGTTACAGCAATCTTCTTTTTATTTTTTGTTGCTTTTGACTCCACTGGAAGTAATTTAGCAAGTGCCTTAGCTGCCTCATCCAACCAATCACCTTGCAACTCTTCTGCCTTACCAGCATCAATTGTCTTTGCAATCGCTGGATTGATAGGCATTTTAGCAAATACAGGTACGCCAAATTTCGCAGAGATTTCGTCAATATGGCTTTCACCAAATACACTAATCTTCTCTTTACAGTTATGACACTCTAAATAAGAATAATTTTCTATAAAACCTAAGGTCTTAATATCCATGGCATTCGCCATATTCACCGCTTTGGATACGATCATAGATACTAATTCCTGAGGACTTGTAACGATAATAATACCATCTAAAGGTAGTGATTGGAATACTGTTAGAGGAACGTCGCCGGTTCCTGGTGGCATGTCTACAAAGAGGAAATCAACATCACCCCATACTACATCAGACCAAAACTGTTTCACTGTTTGTGCTATCACAGGTCCTCTCCAAACAACTGGAGTCTCTTCATCCTCTAATAATAAGTTAACTGACATAACTTCAATTCCATTTTTTGTGATTGCAGGTAAAATACCAAGTTCATTGGCTTCAGCTTTCTTATGAATACCAAATGCTTTTGGAATGGAAGGGCCTGTAATATCTGCATCTAAAACTGCAGTCTTATAACCCATACGATTCATAAGAACTGTAAGATAAGATGTTATGGTAGATTTTCCTACACCACCCTTTCCACTTACAATACCAATTACTTTCTTCACACGACTATATTGATTCATTGGTGCTAAAAGGTCTTCTTTCGATGGTTTTCTTGAACTACAATTGGAGCTACAACTACTACAATTGCTAGAACAGCTGCTTTGTTGTTGATATACTTGTTCGCTCATGTGTTATCTCCTTTATGTTCTAGATTGTGCGGTGTATCATCTTTCTGATTTAGTGCTTTTTCTTTCTTCATCTTACAGACTTTACATCGCTTTGCACAGTCGCATTGCGCAGTTGCTATGGTATAGTTACCACCCTCAACTAAAACGCCTTTCGCTTCACATAATGCTTCTGCACTCTTTTTTCTTGCTGAGTATAGAATACGTTGAAATGTGCCTCTTGATACCTGCATTCTTCCTGCTGCATCTTCTTGCTCTAACCCTTCAAGGTCGCAAAGCCTAAGTGCCTCCAATTCTTCTACATTCAGTTTCACATACTCTTTTTTTCCGCTCGCAGGTGTAAATACTTTATTTTGAAAATCCGCACACACCCGCCTGCATACTCCATTTCTAGGCATATTCACTCCTATTAAAACATTTACAACTAGCGGTAATGCGCACTCACTTTTTCTTGGCGAGTTTGCGTTGTTATTGTGCATATGCACACTATCAATTATAGCCTAATGAGAAAGTTTGTCAATAGCTAACGTGTTTTCCCCGCATATTGTTTTTCAACTTGCTTGATTATAATATGATAAGATACAAAAAGTAATACAGAAGCTGCTACCCAAGCTGCTGGTCCTGCCAAGCAAATACCGGCATATCCCATAAGTCCAGGCAGTATAAATGCCGCCGCAGAACGGGCTACTAATTCAAAAACACCAGCCATTAAAGGCATAAAACTTCTTTGCTGTGATGGAAAACTGAAATGCCATAGGTAATCCAATCTGCAAATGTTTCCATGTAAATCTTACATCAAAGCGAAAATCTTTTTTTGATAGACGAAGCATCGGATACTTCATAAAAGCATAAATTACACAGGAAAGACCGGATAAAAACTGAGATAATACAGTTGCCCAAGCCGCCCCTACAACCCCCATATGAAAGTTAAGAATAAATAAAAAGTCTAACCCTATATTTAATATAGAAGAGACTGCTAAAAAATAAAGTGGAGTCCTACTATCTCCAATTGCGCGAAGCAAGCATGCTATCAAATTATAGAGCATACATGCAAACACACCAAGAAATATAACTACAATGTAATCATATGCCTCTTGTATAATTGAATCTGGTGTATTTATAAGCAGTAATAATGGTTTTGCAAGTAATACTGCTAGCGCTGTTATAACGATTGTAATAAGGATTCCAAGCATAATTGAAGTAGCTACGGAGCGCCTCAATCCATCCTCATCTTTTGCACCAAAACGTTGAGCAGCTATCACCGCGATTCCACCTGTAATTCCAATCACAAAACCTAAAATTAAAAAGCTAAGCGCTCCGGTTGTTCCTACCGCTGCCAAAGCATTCGAGCCAAGACACTGTCCAACAATAATTGTATCTGTCATACTATAAAGCTGTTGGACTACATTTCCAACCAGTAAAGGGATTGAGAAGAAAAATATTAATTTGGTTGGACTTCCCTGCGTCATATCTTTTGCGTTTGATCTAGCCATGTTTTCCTCAATTCTTACGCTTTTGCGTTTGCTATAAGTAAGTTATGCTTACATAATAAATTACTTTCCTATTTCTTGACATATATGTTCACTGAATCTAGATTTCCATAAAACCTATACCGCTAACATAGAATACCACGATATTCCTGAACTCGCAATGTGTTTTCCCTCAGAAAATACTGCTTTATTCAATACGATAAGATATCCTCTACCTAGAATAGGAAATTCCGCTTACACTACCAGCTCTACCTCATTGTCTTGCCTAAACGTGGTATTTTAAAACAAGGAAGTCCCCCGTTCAATAAAACGGAGGACCTCCCTGATGTTGCTAAATTATATTTGGTTTATTTGAGATAATCAAACATTTAAATTAGTTATCAATTAACTTTTTCTTCTGAGTCCAGCTCATTAAGCTTCTTAACTCAGCACCAACTTTCTCAAGCTGATGTTCCGATTCCATTCTTCTCTTTGCATTGAAGTTTGGACAACCAACTTGGTTCTCAAGTAGCCAGTTACGTGCAAATACACCTTCCTGAATATCTTTTAGAACCTGACGCATTGCATTCTTTGTATCCTCTGTGATAATCTTTGGTCCGGTTATGTAATCACCGTACTCCGCAGTATTAGAGATCGAATATCTCATCCCTGCAAATCCACTCTCATTGATTAAGTCAACAATTAACTTCATCTCATGGATACATTCAAAATAAGCACTCTCTGGCTCATATCCAGCTTCAACAAGTACTTCAAATCCACACTTCATTAATGCTGTAACACCACCACAAAGAACTGCCTGCTCACCAAAAAGGTCTGTTTCAGTTTCTTCACGGAATGTTGTCTCAAGAACACCTGCTCTAGCTCCACCGATTGCAAGTGCATATGCAAGACCTAAATCATGTGCCTTACCTGTTGCATCCTGATGAACAGCGATTAAGCAAGGTACACCCTGACCTTCCTGATACTGACTTCTTACGGTATGACCAGGACCCTTTGGTGCAATCATTAAAACATCGACATCTTTAGGAGGAATGATTTGACCAAAATGAATTGCAAAACCATGAGCAAACATAAGTGCATTTCCTGCTTCTAAGTTTGGCTCAATAGACTCTTTATACATCTTAGCTTGCTTCTCATCATTGATAAGAATCATAATTACATCAGCCTTCTTTGCTGCCTCTGCTGCTGTATATACTTCAAAGCCTGCTGCTTCCGCTTTAGCCCATGACTTACTTCCTTCATATAAGCCAATCACTACATGAACACCAGATTCCTTCATGTTAAGTGCATGCGCATGTCCTTGGCTGCCGTAACCAATGACAGCTACTGTTTTTCCCTCAAGTAGAGAAAGGTTACAATCCTGTTGGTAATAAATCTTTGCCATTCTTTTATCCTCCTAATAAAATTACTTTTTTCTATGTTCAACCTGTAAAGTACTCTAACTAAACAAGTAGCATACTTAATTATACGTAATCAGCGATATCACCGGAACCTCTAGGCAATCCTGTAATTCCTGTTCTTACGATTTCTAAAATCTTAAATCCATCTAATAGATTAATAAATGCATCAATCTTTGCCTGATTTCCCGTTAATTCAATCATTAGAGATTCTTTGGCTACATCAACAATCTTAGCCCGGAAAATATCTGCTACCGCAATAACATCTTTGCGTTCTGATTCTCCTGCTTGAACTTTTACTAAAATGAGTTCACGGCAAACGGACTCTTCACTATGTAGTTCTTTTATCTCTACAATATCCTCAAGCTTTTGAAGTTGATTTCTAATCTGCTCTAAGATTTGTTCTTCCCCGTTTACAACGACTGTCATCCTAGAAAATGCAGGATTCTCAGTTTCACCAACGGTTAGACTATCAATATTATACCCTCTTCTACTAAAGAGCCCAGACACACGGCTAAGTACACCTGCAGTGTTTTCTACCAAAATAGATAAAACCATCTTTCTCATAAGATACTCCACTTCCGGATTCGCAGTCTTACCCGCTTTCCAAATTTTAAATTTACTAATTATTGTAGCAACAGTAAATCGCTTTGTCAAGCTAAAGTACTATAGTTTTAGTTTATTTTTCAGTCATATTATAACATTTAGTTATATCTTAGTACCCAGTTCGAATAATAGATTTACACAGTGCTTATTGGTTAGCTTTCTTGTACCATTACGGTAAGCTTGCCGTGATGGTAGCTAATTTTTACATAATCTTATTCAAAATAGAAAAGTTCTTCAAATTTTTTATCCAGTGCAATACAAAGGATTAGCGCAAGTTTAGCAGTTGGATTAAATTGGCCAATCTCAATAGAACTTATTGTATTACGTGATACACCAACCATTCCCGCTAAGTCACTTTGAGACAAACTTTTTTCTGCTCGAGCTACTTTTAATCTGTTTTTTAGTATAAGTTTTTCTTCCATAGCCACTACCTCAATGTGGTCAATATATAGTTGACTACGGAGAGAATTGATGCAATGCTTCCGGCAATCGCTGTGACAAGATACGCTTTACTCCTTACAAAACGGTACTTTCCATATGCTTCAGCGGCCATGAATACCCAAAACAGTGAAGATATCGCATGGAATGTACCGGTTTCACCAAAAAACAAGTTGAATATCGCAAGAAACACAAATAAGAGCACGAATGCAACAAACCCAATTTTGCGCCCCTGATTTTCGGCAAACTCCAATCCCTCGTCTTTATAAGACTGTCTGCTTTTTTCTAAAATGTCTGCTTTTTTCAAAACTAAATTCCTTTCAATGTATTGATGTTGTTTTGACAAGTTTACTTGTTAAAATCAATATATCACTACCAAGTTTACTTGTCAATGATGTGAGCTAAATTTACTGCATCATCCAGTGTGACAACCGTTTCCCCCCATACAATCCGTAATAATCCACTTTGTAGCCTGTTTCTTTTAATCCCTTTAAAATTTTCTCTAACATGCTCTTACCTCCGTTCTATTTTCAGCATAAAAACTACCAACTAAATATTGATAGTTGGCAGG
>DPVV01000172.1 GCA_003526525.1 Lachnoclostridium phytofermentans
CTTATAAAATAATCAAAATCACCTTTATTACTTAAGGTCGCGGAGGTAAAGACTACTGGTATTTTCTTCTGGAATAAATGTTTATTTAACATATCACCAATCCTTCGTGGAACAACCCAAAAGCTACCATCCTTTTGTTCTACCCAAGAAACTATATTACTTCCTTGATTTCTACTGAATTTGTCTAGTGCCCATATTGCTCTTTCTATCTGCCCCTCGTATGCCTGTATTTGATTTGGTGATAATGAATCAGTATATAGTTCTTGTTCTATTTGCATCTCTAGAAGAAGATGGTCTAAGGTCTTACGAAAGGTAGTTGCAGCTTTTAGTAAGGCGTCATTCCTTTGAATTGATACCCTTTCTGTGCTTTCTCCTGCTATTACAGAATGCTGTAGCTGCGTAAAAAATGAATTTGTGGCATTTTCTATCGTAGTAATTGTTGAAGCTAGCGAAGCTCTAGCTCCCTGTATCTCTTCAAGAGCAGAAATCATAGTATCGATTTCATCCCTATTAATTTGTTGTCCTGCTTGCATGGATGCAGGAAGAAGGACTTTATGTCCTTCGTCGAAAATAACTGCGGAATAGTCAGGAAGAATGGGCAACAAGCCATTGGCTAATCGCTCCTCTCGTGTCCATAAATCATGAAAGAATGTTTCATGGTCCACAATAAGCAAATCTTTTGTAAGTCTATACTGTTCTCTTGCTTTCACAAGTTTGCAAAAACCTCGGATAGAACATATATCGCAAGCCATATATTCTTCCCATTTCATCATCTTCCACTCATGATCTGAGATGTGTGGTATCTCCGAACGTTCCCCTAGCAATGTGTTACTTAACCACTCATTGATTTCACTAGACATCGCACCGATTTCTTCCATATTTTCATCCACTCGAACATCACAGATATACTGATGTGGATCTTTGGCCATCCGAGCATCGATTTCTAATCCAAGTAGTCTAGATAGCGTTCTAATATCTCCTTCTGAGCCTGCAAGTTGCTCCTGAAGTGCTGTGGTAGCACACGCAATCACTACAGGTTTTCCAGTAAAGCGAGCATAAGGAATTGCTGATAGCAAATAGGCGAATGTTTTCCCTGTTCCAAGCCCTGCCTCCGCTAAGTGAATGTTTTTATTGCAAACGGCATCTGCAATTTTAAAAGCCGTAAATATCTGCTCATCTCGAATCTCATAACCATGTTCAGGCAGAAGGTCATACAACACATCACCAATCCACTCAACTAATTTCTCTTGAAATTCTTGTTTATTCTTATAATCAAAGGGTTCTTTTCTTTTTGCACACATGTATCTGTTTCTCCTATACGCTATCAATATTTAACTTAAGTACTCAATCTATAACTTTAAGCTAATCCACCAAACATTTTTATAATAACAATAATCCTCTATTCCCATTTAGGTGACTAGAGGATTATTGTTAAATCTCATTAACTTTCTTTATATAATATAAGTATACAAGAAACTAACGCTGTGTTCAATTGGAATTATTTTATTCTAACTAAAAAAAGCAAACGTAATATCTATATCTTCTTACCTGCGCGGCAACGCATGAATCGCACCATAGTTACAGTCATTAAGCGCTTCCGCTATGGATTCATTATAGGTAGGATGTGCCCGCATAGCCTTTAAAAGCTGCATTGCAGTAAGTTTATTGGAAATGGCAGTTCCCATCTCACCGATCATATCTGTAGCTCTGGCGCACATCATCTGTGCTCCCAGTAATACGTTCGTTTCCTTATCTATTACAACTTTAACAAAGCCTCTCTCTTCCTTTGTTATCAATGATTTACTGTTGGCATGTGTTAAAAATTTTCCTGTAACGATCTTGATTCCTTTCTCTATTGCTTCCTGTTCTGTTATTCCGACACATGCAATTTCAGGATCGGTATAAACACAGGATGGAACTACTGATAAATCAATTGACGGTTCTTTCCCATTCATTCGTTCCACTGCACAGATACCCTGAGAACTTGCAACATGTGCCAGTTGGCTTCCACCAATAACGTCACCGATGGCAAACACGTTAGGCATGCTTGTTTCAAAATTTTCATTTACCAAAATCCTGCCCCTGTCCATTTCCAGTAATGTTAACTCCTCCAGCAGACCATCTGTATTTGGGATTCGTCCGGTGGCTGAAAGCAGATATGGAATCTTTCGGACCTCGGTTTTTTCCTGATCCTTTCCCTTCTCTAAAAAGGTACAGAGAAACTCACAGTCCTCCTTTTCTATTCTCTGAACAAATGCTCTGGTATGAATGTCAACACCTCTCTTTTTCAAAAGCAGCTTTACATTCTGTGAGATTTCCTTATCAAGACTGGGTAGAAGTCTTTCTTCCGCCTCCAACAATGTGACTTTGGAACCAAAGGAAGAGAATACCGTAGCAAACTCTACTCCTATGACCCCGCCACCTATAATAAGCAGGCTTTCCGGTACATGATCAAGCTGAAACATCTCATCGCTGGTCATGATTCCAGGAAGATGGATTCCTTCAATGGGCGGAAGAACAGGCTTCGATCCTGTTGCCAGCAATATATTTTTCGCCTGAAGAATTTCTTCTCCTTCCTTTGTCTTAATTCTAACTCTTCTATCCTTCATAAGCGTCCCGATCCCATGGATCCGTTCCACTTTATTTCCCTTAAGGAGCTGTTCTACTCCAAGTCTGAGACTTTCAGAAGTCTCATTTTTATAGGACATCACTTTGCCGTAATCAAAGCTTACCTCTTCCACGAGAATTCCGAACTGTTCTCCGGACACAACCTCCTGATATAATTTTGCAGCATGCAGCATTGCTTTTGCCGGAACGCAGCCGCGGTTTAAGCAGGTACCTCCGACTTCCCGGTTTTCTACCACCGCTACCTTCATTCCCATCTTAGCTGCCTTAATCGCTGCTACATATCCTCCAGGGCCTGCGCCAATAACAAGTAGATCATATATTTTCTCCATCCTATCCTCTTTTCCTACAACGTTCTTTGCTCATGTGAAATTTGTTCTATGGATTACGCAGGTACAAACTTCTGTGTGAAAGAAATCGCAGATTTCTTTCACACTTCTTACTTGTCTCCTAAATTTGGGCATTAGCAAAAAACTCTATTAAATCTTTTATTATGATTGATTGTGCTTGGGTCTTAGCAGGAACCTGATTCAGTTTATTACAGATATCCTTATTCTCATATCTACTTCCCTTTATAAGCCTAGGGAGCATTTCCACAAGATCTGGCTCCATGGAATCGGAAAATAATTGCAAATCCTTTATGATTCCGCAGCTCACCTGAAACTGCCAGATTACATTTCCCCATGCAAACTGTTTTGACAGTTCATACTGAAAATCCATGTTACGTCCGTACAGCCAGGAGAAATCCGAGAACTTCTTTCTTCCGTTTGACAATGCTTCCTGGTCCAAATCCTCCTGTTTACAGTAAACCGCCTTATATCCATAGGTTTCTTCAAATGCCTCCAGAAGCTTTTCTTTTAGCATAGTAATGGTCAGTCCAGTCTGATAATCAGAAAGATTAGCTACCCTGGATCGAACAGAATCCACTCCTTTTAAAGCCAGCTTATCCTTTGAAACCTGCAGATATTTAGAAAGCTTCTGCATATCTGCACTTACCAGTAGGGTTCCATGATGATAACACTTCTCCCCTCTGGTATAAAAGGCATTGCCAGAAAACTTCCTTCCAGATATGGTAATATCATTTCGTCCTGATTTTTCTGCATGGATTCCCAGCTTTTTGACCGCACATAGAATGACCTCCAGCTGTTTATCCAGATCATAATGACACTTGTGGACAAGAAACGTAAAATTAAGATTGCCAAGATCATGGAATACGGCGCCTCCTCCTGAAAGCCTTCTCACCAGATGTCCGCCATCCTGCTCAAGTTCTTGAATTCTGCATTCCTTCCATGGATTCTGGTTTCTTCCAATTACAACAGTATTTTCATTCTGCCAAAGGTAAAGAAAGCAAGTATCCTGCTCTACTGTTTCTAATAAGTACTCCTCTATGGCAAGGTTTTGATACGGGTCATTACTGCTTCCGTTTAAATAATTAATTTTTTGTATCATCTTTCTCTGCATCCTTATCTGAGAAGTCATATCTTAATATTAAATTTCTGGCTGCTCTTACTTCATCAAGTCTGGTGACTGACGTATTGACTGGGGCTTTATGAAGGATTTCCGGATTTAATTTAGCTGTCTCATATAGGCTACGAAATACAGAAATCACCTGATCTAAGGTTTCTTTTGATTCCGTTTCCGTAGGCTCCACCATTAACGCTTCTGGTACGCTTAGCGGAAAATACATGGTCGGTGGATGGATTCCATAGTCCAAAAGTCCTTTTGCTATGTCCATAGCTGATATCCCATTTTCTTTTTTAAGCCTTATAAGGCTCATGACAAATTCATGCATACAGGATCCAGGATATGCCATGTCATATACATCCTTTAATTTTGCCATCATATAATTGGCGTTCAGTACCGCATGCTTTGAAGCTTCCGAGATTCCTTCCTTTCCAAGCATGAACAGATACGTCATGGCTCTAACCACAATTAGAAAGTTTCCGTAAAAGCTTTTCACCTGTCCGATACTTTGAACAGGACTTTTAAACAGATATCCGTTTTCTTCCTCCACCAGGTTATTTGGTAAAAATTCAGATAGGAGATTCTTGCAGCCTACAGGTCCACTGCCCGGACCACCGCCTCCATGGGGAGTGGAAAAGGTTTTATGAAGATTCAGATGGACTACATCAAACCCCATATCCCCTGGTCTTATCATGCCCATGACAGCGTTTAAATTTGCTCCGTCGTAGTAAGCCAGTCCTCCGGCCTCATGAATGATTTTGGTGATTTCGAGTATATTTTTATCAAAAAGACCTAAGGTATTAGGATTGGTCAGCATCAGTCCTGCTGTATCTTCCCCGACTGCCTTTTTTAGTTCCTCTAAATCTACTCCTCCATCTTCCCCGGACGGGATACTAATTACCGAAAATCCAACCATTGATGCACTTGCAGGATTGGTTCCATGTGCAGAATCTGGTACTATGAGTTTCGTTCTTTTCCCGTCACCACGGCTTTCATGATATGCTTTTATCAGCAAAAGCCCGGTAAATTCACCGTGGGCTCCTGCTGCTGGCTGAAAGGATATACGGTCCATTCCGGTTATCTCACACAGGTATCGCTCTGCAGTTTTTAATACCTCCATGCAACCCTGCACCGTATGCTCCGACTGTAGCGGATGAATCTGCGCAAATCCAGGAAGCGATGCTATGTATTCATTGATCTTGGGATTATATTTCATGGTGCAGGAGCCCAAAGGATAAAAGCCATCATTTACGCCATATGCCTTTTTTGCTGCTTCTGTATAATGCCTACTTATCTCATTTTCAGACACGTTTGGAAGGTGCAGTCTCTTTTTTCTCCGGCTGCTTTCCTCTGGCAGGTTAACCGGCACATCACATTCTGGCAGAATACTCATCTTTCTTCCTTCCTGCCCTTTTTCAAATATCAGCATAACCTACACCTCCTTCAGAATGCCAATGACACGATCGATGTCATCTTTTGCATTCATTTCCGTACAGCACCATAAGATTTGCCCGGCTCTTTCGCCAGTTAATGGATAACCGCCAAGAATTCCCGCATCTTCCAGTACACTCATCACCTTTTCTACTGGAATCTTTGAAATGGTTACAAATTCGTGGAAGAATTCCCCGCGGTTTATAACCGGATACCCGATTGCTTCTAATTGGTTTGCCATATAATGCGACTTTGACATACACTGTATGGCTGTCTGCTTCAGTCCTTCTGCTCCCATAGCAGATAAATAAACTCCCACTGCCAATGCACAAAGTGCCTGGTTTGAGCAGATGTTGCTTAATGCTTTTTCTCTTCGGATATGCTGTTCTCTTGCCTGAAGCGTTAGAACATATCCTGTTTTTCCATTGAAATCAACGGTTTCTCCGACGATCCTTCCCGGCAATTTTCTGGTCAGTTCTTTCGTACATGCCATAAATCCGATATATGGCCCACCGAATGAAAGCGGCAATCCGAGGGGCTGCCCCTCTCCCACTGCAATATCAGCACCATATTCTTCTGGTGTCTTTATAACACCTAAGGAAATTGGATTTACGCCCATGATATACTTTGCATCAGCTTCCTTAGTTATGCTTCCGATTTCTCCAGCTAGTTCCAGACTACCGTAATAATTTGGATTCTGAATATATACACTTGCGGTTTGACGATCAATATGTTCTTTTAGAAAATTAAGATCCGTCATACCGTCTTTTTCAGGAATAACAGTCAACTCCATCCCATTTCCAAAACAATAGGTCTTTATGGTCTCCATTACCTGAGGATGAACCGCAGCGGAAACAAAGGCCCTTGTTTTCTTTCTGTCCCTGCACATAGCTACCGCTTCTGCTGCCGCAGCCGCACCGTCATACACGGAAGCATTGGCCGTGTCCATCCCAGTAAGTTCACAAATCATTGTCTGGTATTCAAATATGGATTGTAAGATTCCCTGGCTGATTTCCGCCTGATATGGGGTATAAGCAGTGTATAGAGTTTCCTTGGATAACACGCTTTTCACAACAGCCGGAATATAGTGCCTGTATGCACCGACCCCCCTAAAAATGACCGGAAATACCTTATTTTTCGCTGCAATACCTTCCATTTCCTTACATACTTCCATTTCAGACATTCCACGCGGAAGGTTCAACCCATCCTTTAACATAACTTCCTGCGGAAGCTGCCCAAAAAGGTCTTCTATGCTCTCAATTCCAATCACTGACAGCATTTCTTTTCTGTCAAGATCGGTTGCTGGTACAAATGAACCCATATGCAGATCTCCTTTATTCCATTTCTTTTTTTACAAATTCTTCGTATTCCTCTGGACTTAAGAATTCTTCTTTCTCCGTAATACCGGTTATCTTTG
>DPVV01000366.1 GCA_003526525.1 Lachnoclostridium phytofermentans
GGTGGTTTTATGTGCCTAGATACAATCAGGCTAAAAAAAGATACACTCCTGTATCTTTTTTAGCCTGATTACCTTACTATAACTATGTGTTGTAATAGTCTCCTATATTATGAACATTTACTGTAACTCTCTTCTCTCAATTCCTGTTAAATAATGTTCATATGTATTGTGAGTTTTTGAACTTTCTATTAGTACTGCATTAACACACTTTTCATAAAACTTTGCAGGTCCAATACCTCCAATAATGGCGTAATTATATCCTTCATCCTTTAAAGCATGTAAGGAACGTAATAATAATGCCTTTCCAATTCCCTGACCCTGACACTCTTCTAACACTTTCGTTGGACCAAAGAAGTCCGGAGCGGTTGCATTATAGCAAGCATAACCAAGTATCTTACTACCTTTTGCAGCAATAAAACAGGAAATGGGCTGATTTGAAAAACACTTGTCACATTCTCCCACAGCGTTGATACTAGAGTGCTCCTTTACCCATTCAATAATTCGAAACTTATCCGGTGCTAATGCTCGAAATATTTCTATTCCTTCTGCCTTTAATCTTTCGATATCCTTATGATAATCCTCCATATCCAATAAATTCACTAACATATCAGCCATGACAACTACCTCCTTTGTACTCTTTTAAATAATGGTGTCGTGCGATGATTGCCGCTCCTGTTGCACTATCATACATTGGTTCAACTATCTTTAAATCTGGTAATTCATTAGCCAATCTCTCAACCACCATATTTTTAATTGGTTCATAATGAGTTAGTATTCCACCCAGTAATGCTATCTTCCCTTCCTTAAGAGTTAACTTCTTAGCAACTGGTAATACCAGTTTTACCAGTTCATTGGAAGCTTTCTCACAGATAGCTTTCGCACAAGGATCATTCATTTTCAGCGCTTTTATAATTATAGGAGAAAGTGATGCAATACATGCTTTATTCCAGTTTGACTGATAAGCGTATTGAATAATTTCTTCCACGGATTGAACTCCTAATGCTTCATAAACCAAATCCAACAAGTTACTATTTTTAACACGTTGATCATAGATTTGCACCGCTGTAGATAGAATATCTCTTCCTATTGCATAACCACTGCCTTCATCGTCGATTAAGTGTCCATATCCACCGGTTCTTATTTTTAGTCCATTTTGATTCATTCCAAAACAAATGGAACCAGTCCCGCTTATAAGAATGATACCTTCGGGTTTTCCGAATGCTCCATACAGTGCGGCTTCATGATCACCAACTATGCTAATCTCACATTGAATACCACTTTGCTCTAAGCTAGATGTGAGAAATGAGGCTGCTTCTTTGTTACTAATCCCTGCTGCTGAAATAAATATTCCTTTACAATCGGATAATTCCTCAGACAGGTTTTGTAACTTCGCAATTAAGGTATTGATGGTTTTTCTAATTTCTTCTTTTGGATTACTGTTATAATTAAGAGAACCAGCTTTCGCACACAGAACGGTATTCCCATCCATATCCAATACTTTCATTAATGTTTTAGTACCACCGCCGTCCCATCCTACCACATATTCCAATTTCCTGCCCCCTCCCTCAATTAATTTTTTTACTATTATTTTGCATACTGCTTTCTATTTCATTCATATGGATAAGCTATATATCTATAGATACTAAAAATTCTTTTTCTGTATTTCTTAACTCTTTGTAGTACTCTTTTTCTTAAATCCTAGTTACTCACATCTTTACAGGTAATTTTCCACCCAGTTCATATGGCTGTTTCAAATATTCCGCTAATGCCTCTACACTTTTTACGGTATACTCATAGGCAGCAATTCCATAAACATTAGCTGGCAAATCTTTTAAATCATATGGATTTCTAAGTGCAAAAACAATCACGTTTGCGTTAGATTTTGCTGCAAGTTCAACGAGTTTTAATTGTTCTTTATATAAATGTGCATTATATGTTGCGATAACAACAGTACTCGCTACTTTCATTGGTTGCATTAACGCTTCTAGCTCTTCATCCGTAGGTTGTGGTGAGGTTAAAATTCCATTTCCATGAAAAAATTTTGCCATATAACTTGCAAGATGAAAAGCTCCTTCCTCTGAATTTGAAACATTCGTAGCCCTAAATGGCGTACATCCAAGAAATAGGGAATTATGATCAACTACCGGTAGTTTACTGCTAGGCATTTGAATTGGGGTAAAACTCTTTTTAAGAAGCTCTTTTGATAATTCAATTCCAGCCTTTACATCAAATTCATTTGTATCATGCTTTTCGTTCTCATTGCATAAATATTTATCCTTATAGTACATGATTTTATGAATGGATACATCCATATCATCCATGGATAATTCGCCCTTTTCATACATACTTGTTAATACATCAGAGGCTTCCCTTGCAACACTCATGGTATGCGAAACAAAGATTAAATCAACACCTGCTTCAATCGCATGCTTGATTCCTTCAATCGAACCATAATATTTCTTAATCGCACTCATTTCCATACAATCACTAATAACTAACCCTTCAAATCCAAGCGTCTCCTTTAAGAGTCCTGTGATAATCTTTTTTGACATCGTTGCCGGAAGACTTTCTTCTAAGGCTGGAAAAATGATATGGGATGACATGATTGCTGGTATTCCTGCATCAATCAGTGCTTTAAAAGAAACTAATTCGCACTGCTTCATCTCCTCCAAAGACTTATGTACTTGCGGTAATCCAAGATGAGAATCTACATTGGTATCTCCATGTCCTGGAAAATGCTTCGCCGAAGCCAGAACTNNCGCTCTTCCGATCTGTGCTAGATCAAAGTTAAACCCTAAGGTTCTCAATTGTTGACCGGTAATCTTTCCTGCCAGATAAGCATTATTTTCATCCTTAGTTGCAGCAATCGCCATGGCACCAGGAATGTTAACACTATCCTCTGATAGTCTTGTTACCATACCACCCTCTTGGTCTATCGTTATAAATGCTCTATGTCCGGTATATTTTTTCGTAAGTTGCTGTAATCCTTCACATAGATTACTTAACTGAGTTGCATTTACAATATTTTCTTTAAACAAAATGAAATTTCCAATCTTATAGGTGCGAATAAAATCCTCTAATTCGCTATCAATTGTGGTACCAGGAAATCCTGCTACAATTCGTTGACCAACTTTTTCTCTTATCGATAAGTCCATAATTCTCCTCCAATTCCACACTATTTTATGCTTATAGGCTAACATGTTTCGAATAAACCCGAAGCACGCCAAACCGAAATGAATTCAACTTCTATCCAGCCTTATTATCTAAGCAAAAATAGCAAATGTAATTATCAATCTGGTGTATTCATTATTTAGATAATCTTTTCTTTTCTAACTTTTCTACTGATAAAGATGATACTTTTCTTTTCTACTCTTAAACTTCTCTAGTTGTACTTGATTTTTTTCTAAGATTTCTATACTACTCCAATTTTCCTTTTCAAAAATGTTACTACCCGCAAGTAGACTTATAAAAGGTTTTTTCCCCTCAGAAATTGGTTTTAAGAAAGAAAACTTCTCAGGGAACAGTTCTTTTATCGCCTCTAATACCACTAGACCCGTTTTATAACTTTCATAGCTATGATAGTCCGTAATGTGTATATGAATTCCTTGACAAAACTCCCCTTTGTGTTTTGAACTAGTTGGGTTAAAATAAGCCGGTGTAAAAGCGACACCTGGTAAGTTCTTGGTTCTTAAATATGTGAGTAAACGTATGGAATCAATATATGGTGCGCCAATGATTTCAAACGGACAAGAGGTCCCTCTACCCTCTGAAACATTGGTTCCTTCAAACAGACAAGTTCCAGTATATAATAGCGCTGTATCAAATCTTGGAATACCTAGGCTTGGCATAATAAAGGTCTGCCCTAGTTCCGGAAATAGTGCACTTCTTTTTAAGCCAGAGCATGGAATAATAGTGAGGTTGCAGCTAAGATTTTCTTCCTCATTTACCATGTTAGCAAGCTCACCAATCGTTAATCCATAGCGAGTTGCTATCGGATATGCTCCAATAAAGCTTTTATATTCCGGTTCCAGTACATTTCCATCTATTGTTTCACCGCCAAGTGGATTCGGTCGATCTAAAATGATTAGTTCTTTTCCAAATTTTGCGCAATCTTCCATCGCATAAATCATCGTTGAAATAAACGTATAATAGCGAACCCCGAGATCTTGAATGTCATAAACAATGGCATCCACATTTTCTAACATCTCTTTCGTAAATCGTTTGGAGTCCTCTCGGTATAAACTATAAACAGGTAATCCTGTTTCCTCATCCGTATAAGTTGCTACCGTCTGTCCAGCATCCTTATCCCCTCTAACCCCATGCTCTGGTGCAAACAAAGCAGTGATGTGGTACCTTTCATGTAGAATATCTATAGTTGAATTTAAATTATTATCGACTCCAGATATGGAAGTAATCAACCCTAAACGCTTATTTTTAAAGGTTGCATCATAAGACTTTAGATTATCTATCCCTTTTAAAATCATAATATATTGACAACTCCTTTATTTTATAGTTAAATAGTTACATAATATTCATCATATGATGTAATTAAATTACATAACATTTTTTTATATTTTGTATTATATTTAGTAATCACCAAATAGCCGAAATACAGATCAATGATTAATAATCGCAAAACAATACAGATCAATATTTAATCAACAATACAAATCAATAATTTTTCAATAATCCAAAACAATACATATATGGAGGAACGTGCAATTATGGACAAGCTAATACAATTAACAAGTAAGCAACAAAGATTAGCCATTGGTTTAATGAGTGGAACATGTACGGATGGCATTGATGCGGCTCTCGTACAAATAAGCGGATCTGGAATACATACAAAAGTTCAGTTAATTGACTTCATTACAATCTCATATGAGAATGAATTACGCGGGGCTTTGTTACAGATTGCCTCTGGTAACTTTGGTGGTAGTTATGAAATCAGTAAAATGAACTTTCTCCTTGGTAAGTTATCAGCAAACGCATGCTTATCCGTATGTAAAAAGGCAAATATTTTACCTTCTATGATCGATTTTATAGGTAGTCATGGCCATACGATTTATCACCAACCAATAGAAGAAGAATACTTTGGTCAGAAAATCACCTCTACCTTACAGATTGGAGAAGCTGCAGTAATTAGTGAAACCATGAAGTGTCCAGTCATTGCTGACTTTCGCGTTCGCGATATGGCTGCAGGGGGATTAGGAGCTCCATTGGTTCCTTACTCTGAATTCTTACTCTACAGTGAGGCTGGCCAGAACATCGCCTTACAAAATATCGGAGGCATTGGTAACATAACCTTCTTACCAGCTAGTGGTGATATGGAACACACCCTTGCTTTTGATACTGGCCCTGGCAATATGATTATTGACTCCTTAGTATCTATTTTCACAAACATGCAGCAAACCTACGACGTTGGAGGTAACATTGCTGCAAGTGGTACCGTTCATGATGAACTACTTAATTGGTTATTAAAAGACCCTTATGTTTATGCGAAACCTCCAAAAACAACTGGAAGAGAATATTATGGTGTTTCGTTTGTCGATAAACTTTGTCAAAAGGCAGCCTCTTATCATTTATCCTTTCCAGATATCATAGCAACGGCAACGATGTTTACCGCAAAAGCAATTGAGATCAATGTATTACAGAACCTCCCTAAGCTTCCTAGCAAATTAATCGTAGGCGGTGGTGGTAGTCAAAATAATACTCTTATGAAATTCATTGCCGAAAGTCTACCAATGTGTAAGGTAATGACCAATGAAGACATCGGATTTGACAGCAATGCAAAGGAAGCTGTAGCTTTTGCCATCTTAGCGAATGAAACAATCTTTGGTAACACCAATAATGTTCCCTCCGCAACTGGCGCCAGTCATGCGGTCGTCATGGGTAAAATAACAATATAAAGCATCAGAATGGAGGATTTATATGACTAATATTGAAATCAAAACCAGGAGTATCATGGATTCCCTAAATAATTCTGAGAGAAAAGTAGCTACCTACTTTTTAAATAATATCGAGAATATTTTCTCTATTCCAATTGCACGCCTTGCAGAAGAATCCGGAGTTAGCCAGGTAACCTGGATTCGTTTTTGTAAGGCAATTGGATTTGATGGTTTAAAAGACTTAAAAAAGAGTCTCTTTATGGAATTAAACAGCTCCACGTCGGAAATTAGTGATACTTCCGACTTCTCCGATATAAAAAAACACAGTACACTGGAACAAATGTGTAACACCATTCGTAACACAACACTTCAAGCAGTCGAAGATACCATCAAGTTAATTGATTATGATACTCTAAAAAAAGTTGTCTCCATATTATCAAAAGCTTCCTGTATTAAATTATTTGGTGTTGGTGCATCTGCTTTAGTAGCCGATGATTTTTGTAAAAAATTACTTCGTATAAATAAAAATGCAAATTTTAGCTATGACATGCATACGCAGCTTGTTTATGGTGCAAATGCACGCCCTGAAGATGTAGCGGTTATCTTTTCTTATTCCGGAACAACCAAGGAGATGCTTGAAATTATGGACTTAGCGAAAAAATCTAATTGCCCTACCATAGCAATCACTCGGTATACCAAGAGTCCTCTGGTCGCTAGTGCAGACTACTCTGTTTATATTTCTGCTCCTGAAATTAATTATCGAAGCGGTGCTATGAGTAGTCGTATCGCACAGTTAACCATAGTAGACTTACTCTTTACCAGCCTTGCCAATAAGAATTATCCCTCTGTTGAAAAGTATCTGGAAAAGAGTTCTGAAGTCTGCCGCAGCCACAGGGTCTAATTTATAAAGATATTATATTGGATATATGTCCTCTTGCTTTGTTGATTGCTTCTTCTGCTTTAGCTGCAGTTAAATTGCATTTTAGCATTACAATTGCAGTTTTAGCAGAAAAATCACAAGCTTCTAAAGTTTGTCTGACAGTAAAATCATCTGCCTCCGTTATAGTCCTAACGATCATTACCGCTCGTTCTACTAACTTTTCATTCGTAGCCTTTAAATCCACCATTAAGTTCCCATAAACTTTTCCAAGCTTAATCATAACCGAGGTACTAAGCATATTTAGAACCATCTTTTGAGCTGTACCGCTCTTTAATCTAGTTGAGCCAGTGATTACTTCAGGACCAGTCTGAAGAGTAATCGATACATCCGTAAGCGAGTTTAACGTTGAGTTCGTACAGCAAGTTAAGCTTATGGTCTTCGCTCCAATACTTTTTGCATAAGATACAGCCCCAACTACATACGGAGTTCTTCCACTTGCTGCTATACCAACCAAAATATCTTTCTCTGAAAATCCAATTGCTTTTAAATCCTCTGCCCCTAATTCTTGATTGTCTTCCGCACCCTCTACCGCTTTCACAAATGCCATCATACCACCCGCAATTAATGCTTGAACTAATTCTGGATCAGTTCCAAAGGTAGGAGGACATTCCACTGCATCTAGGATTCCAAGTCGACCAGAAGTTCCACAACCAGAGTAAATCAAACGTCCTCCAGCTGCCATCTTTTCATAAGTTATGTCGACTGCTTTTTGGATATTTTCTAACTCATTTTCCACTGCATAAGCTACTTTTTTATCTTCATCATTCATTAGTTTTAGGACTTCCAATGTAGAAAGAATGTCGATATTTTTTGTACGTTCATTTTTTTGCTCGGTATCTAAAATATTTAATTCAACCATAGTCTTTACCTCTCTATTTCATCAGCCCTTAACGGAACCAACAGTAAGTCCTTTCACAAAATACTTCTGTAAAAATGGATATAAAATAATAATTGGTAACGTGGAGGTTATAATTACTGCTGACTTAATGGATATTGCAATTGTTGCTTTATCCGCAGAACCGGCAGCATCTCCAACCATTGTGGTTCCATTTACAATGTTTCTTAAAAATAGCATAACTGGGTACTGTTTTGTATCTAAGTAAATTAAACCATTAAACCAGTCATTCCAGAAAAATACTGCGGTATACAGCCCAACCGTAGCCAATGCTGCTTTTGAAAGCGGAACAATGATTTTACTTAATACCCCAAAATAACTCAAACCATCAATTAGTGCAGCTTCTTCGATTTCTGTCGGAAGTGATTTAAAGAAATTAATTAATATGATTAAATTAAATTGGCTGATAGCAAATGGTAGTAACATTGCAAATCTT
>DPVV01000443.1 GCA_003526525.1 Lachnoclostridium phytofermentans
GAATGAATTTCTTAGGGTAGTGAAAGAAAGAATAAAAGTTTTTAATCCTTTATCTATATGCCCGAGAAGCCCCCACTTCTAAAGTGGTGGGCCATGTCACGCAGTAAGCTAGTATCGGAGCTGCATACACGAACTTGATCATACGCATTATCTCCAAGTAAGACAAAGAGCATAGCATAAAAAAGCTATATAGGAAAGAAAAGAATTATAGTCTAAAATTCTCATTTTTTAAGAATTTTTGGAAAGTGACTAGATTATTAACAAAAAACGGTGTATAATGACATTATACTACAAGGGAAAGTGTAGATATCTTATCCATATAAGTCGATGAAACGAAGGAATATTCTTAAGAAGACCTGCTTTCATATAATTTTGCGTTTTCCCTACAACAACGGGTATTATTGTAAACCTTGGAATAGGTAATAATTTTGAGGAGAGGATACAGTGAAGATACTAATAGCGGAAGATGATTTTGCAAGTAGAAAGTTTATGCTTCGATTTTTATCGCAATACGGGGAATGTGATATTACCGTAGACGGGATGGAAGCAGTAGATGCCTTTACGATGGCGCTTGAATCAAATGAACCATATGATTTAGTTTGCCTTGATATCATGATGCCAGCGTTGGATGGTTATCAAGCGTTAAAGGGAATCCGTGATTTTGAAAAAGAAAAGGGGATTCCGGAAGAAAAACAGGCAAAGATTATTATGACTACGGCTTTAAGTGAAGGAAGAAATGTTACCAAAGCCTTCGATCTTGGTTGTGTGGCTTATGCAGGTAAACCAATCGATCAAACAAAGTTTGAGAACGTATTAAAGAAATTAGAATTAATTTAAGGTAAAGTGTGGCTGTTTTAAACAGAGGAGAAATTGTGACGATAAGTTGCTTAAAATCTGTTTAGAACAGCTTTTTTCTTTATATTAGTATTTTTTTGTAAAGAAATGAGAGTTTGATTAGAAATAGAAAAGTAGTCCATTAAAATTCTCCAGATTCATTGCAGGACGAATCTAAGTATGCTAAACTCTGCTTATAAATATATGTTTACTTTTCGTACGGGAGGATATAGATATGAGATGCCCAAATTGTGGAGATGATCGTTGCGTTATTGTAGAAGAATCCGAAACGAATCAAAAAGGATTCGGTTTTGGGAAAGGTTGCTGTGGCTATCTAATTTTAGGACCAATCGGTTGGGTATGCGGCTTATGCGGAATGGGGGAATCACATACCGTAAGGCGTACATTCTGGGTTTGCCAGCATTGTGGTAGAAAATTTAGAACGTAAAGAAAGTGAAGTAGTAATAGTTTTATTTGATGATAGAGCAAGGAGAGGATATGAAGATTTCCATACGTAAAAAACATGATGAGATGTGGAAAAAGTTAATGAGAGTTGGAGAGTACACTGGATGTCATCAGAAGCCGGAGAGAAGTTTTTTTTATCATGGGTATCAGTTTCCGGTATGCGCACGTTGCACTGGCGTTATTATAGGATATCTAATTGCAATACCATGTTATCTTCTATTCGGGTATCATAAAAAGCTTTCCATTACTGGAGCCTTGGTTATGTTTACGGATTGGGCGATACAGCAATCAAAAATTAAGGAATCAACCAATAAGAGGAGATTCTTAACTGGAATTGCAGGTGGATTTTCTATTATGTCAATCCAGATTAAGATACTTTCTATGATTAAAAATAAGTTATTTTCCTAAGGTTACATTTATCATAATCAAAAGCTGTTTTTCTAAGATTATGTTATCATAATCAAACGAATCATAGTTTTAAATGTCTGCGACTGTTGCTATATGCGACAGTCTTTTTTTAATTTAGTGGAAATTTCGTTGCCATTACCTACAAGTTAAAACGCTTTGAGGGATGCGTACCCAACAGGTTTAGTAAGGCGAAATGTATTCGCCTAAACAAAGTGTTTTCACTCTTAAGATAGCAATCTGGGAGAGGCTAAGCTTATTTATATAGAAAAAGTGAAAAAAATAGCGTATTTTATAAAAACAACGTTGACAGAACTTAAAATTCTTCATATAATGAATTTGTAAATGATAATTATTCTCAATAAAAGAAGAATGACAGAAAAGGACGTGAACGAAATGACACTAGTGGATGGGATGGCAAAAAAAACCTATACAGTGCATAACATTCAGTTAGCAAAAGAAGCGGAAATTCGTTTGAAAGCGCTTGGATTAACCGATGGCACGAAGATTGAGGTTTTAAATAATAAACGTGGGGGCTCTGTTATTTTCAATGTACGTGGAACAAGACTTGCAGTGGGAAGAAAGATCGCAGAAGCAATTCATATCGAGGAAAGTTAAGACAATAACATAAACAGCATATTAGTTGTGACGGAAAGGATGTAAACCATGATTCAAGAAGAGAATCGCAGAGAAAAGCAGGAATTAAAAGTTGGGTTTGTAGGAAATCCAAACTGCGGAAAAACCACATTATTTAATGCCTATACTGGATCGAAATTAAAGGTGGCTAATTGGCCGGGAGTTACAGTTGAAAAAAAAGAAGGAGCGATGAAATACCATGATCATCGTTTTAAGCTAGTAGACCTCCCTGGGATATATAGTCTAACTTCCTATACAATGGAAGAGAAGCTGACAAGACAATTTATCTTAGATTCTGAGGTGGATGTCATTATAGACGTTGCAGATGCTTCTGCTCTGGAGAGAAATTTATATCTTACGTTACAGTTAATAGAACTTGGAAAACCAGTAATCTTAGCACTTAATATGATGGATATTGTAGAAGAACGTGGTATGGAGATTGATATGCATCGATTACCTGAGATGCTAGGGATTCCTTGTATCCCAGTGTCTGCAAGAAAACGAACTGGTCTAGATATCCTAATGCACACGGTAGCACATCATAAAGAGAAGTGCCGTCACAATTGCATTGTACATCAGCATCCAAACATTGGAGAGAGAAAAAGTCACCACGCTCATGAACATCATCAGGAACTTACGATGGTTTATAGCGATGAAATCGAGGATAAGATCGATATACTCATTGATCGTATGATAGAAGTTGGTTTTGAATGTGAAAACTATCGTTGGTACGCCCTTAAATTATTAGAGCACGATGAAGAGGTAATGAATCTTGTATCGGTTGATTTAACGGGGATTGCTGACGAAAGTTACGAAGCAGAGATCATTCACCAAAAGTATGATTTTATTGATGAAATTATTGAGGAGTGCCTAGTAAATAAAAGCAAAAAGGCTGCCTTAACAGATAAAGTGGATCGAGTGGTTACCCATCGAATTTTCGGTTTGCCGGTATTCTTAGGAATTATGGCAGTGGTATTTTTATTAACCTTTACAGTTGGAGATTTTCTGAAAGGGTATTTTGAAGTTGGTTTAGAAAGTTTTTCCAACATGGTTCTTAACGGACTAGAAGCGATTGGTACAAGTGAGATGCTAACTTCGTTATTAGTCGATGGAATTATTGCTGGTGTTGGTGGAATCCTTACTTTCTTACCAAATATCTTTATCCTATTTCTTGCATTAGCCTTCCTAGAGGATAGCGGCTATATGGCAAGAGTTGCATATGTGATGGATGGGTTGATGGGTAAACTTGGGTTATCGGGAAGAGCCTTTATCCCGATGATACTTGGATTTGGTTGTACCGTTCCTGCAGTTATGGCGTCAAGAGCCTTGGAGGATATGAGGGATAGAAGAAGAACCGTATTGATTACACCTTTTATGTCCTGTAGTGCAAGACTTCCAATCTACGTGTTATTTTCCCAAATGTTTTTTGGACGATACGCAGTGTTAGCAGCATTTTCAATGTATGTGATTGGTTTGGTTATTGCAGTAATTTCTGCCTTTGTAATGAACAAATTTGGGAATAAAGGTAGTATGAGTCCATTACTTATTGAGTTACCAGAGTATAAAACACCAAATAAAAGAACTATCTTTATCTATGTATGGGACAAAGTGAAGGATTATTTAACGAAAGCGGGTACAACGATATTCCTTGCGTCAATTGTAATTTGGTTTATCTTAAACTTTGGACCACAAGGAATGACAGAGGATATGTCACAGAGCTTTGGAGCAATCTTTGGTAAGTTTATCAGTCCAATTTTAATACCAGCGGGACTTGGATTATGGCAAGTTGTTGTGGCACTAATCTCTGGATTAGCTGCCAAGGAAGTTGTAGTATCTAGTTTTAGTGTATTATATGGAATAGCAAATATCAGTTCCCGTGATGGAATGGATAGCTTGATATCTTCACTATCAAGTCAGAATTTTACTGCGGTTAATGCCTATTCTTTTATGCTATTTTGTTTACTATATACTCCGTGTGTGGCAACCATCGCAGTGGTAAAGAGAGAATTAAAATCCACAAAGTGGACGATATTCTCTATACTATTTCAATTAAGTGTTGCTTATCTGGTGTCCGTACTGTTTTTCCAGATTGGCAGTTTTATTACAAACCTTTAATGAAATCGAATTAATAGTCAGATATGAATAATTAAGGAAAGGATGATGAGTATGTGGCCAACATTAATTATAGTACTACTGCTAGGGGTTTATAGCTTCTTTGTAGTGAGAAAAAGAGTGAAGGAAATAAAAGCGGGTAAGTTTTGCAGCTGTGGATGTTCCGATTGTCCAAGTCATTGTAACTGCACGAAAGTTAATGATACGAAAAAAGCAAAAGAGAAAGTAAAAATATTTCAAGAATAAATGAGAAAACTATTTTTACAGCATGCCTGTTTCAGCAGCAGTTTAAGCGGATTGCGAATATCCGTTTTGACTTAGAAAAGGTGAAATAAATACAGAAGAGATACAATGGAGATTGAAATCTATTGTATCTCTTTTTTGAATATTAGGAAATACTATTGATGCAACTACTATGGAACAAGACTATGTTATACCAAAAACTGTTTAATTAGCAGGGATTAATTACTAAATAGAAAATTCTATGAGGACGAGTGGAATTAATGTACAATTAAAACGATACAATACCAACTTTATCAGTTCAAAATATAGCAAAAATATATAATTTTCAATTAAATATATCATAATTTATGTTTATTTTATGTGTTATAGTTATCGTACTAAAATAAAAAAAGAGGAATTCTTATGAAATACTTAACCTATCCTTTGGAAAGTCAAGGTTTTATTAACCGTTGTCTAACCACAAAAACTTATACAAAATCACAACAATTTGACAAAGTGACGTTAAAGGGCAAGGTAAATGAATGGCTAAAATACGGTTTTTCTATTCATGAAAATCCTTGTCGTAAAGAATTTATTAATCATAGAATTGGGAATCTTCCAGAGTTTGTTTCGATAGAAAAATGTAAGCTCCATAATGAACTTCAGGTATTTGATGAGAAACGAACCTTTGAGATGTACTTTCCATTCGGGAATGTGGGTGTTGATTTTTCTGAGTTTTATAATATTCCGACGTATCTGCGTTGCTATAGCTATGTAGAACTTTATTCAAATGAGGAAAGAGAAGAGATGTTTCATGTGGAAACGTGCGGTGGAATTACTGTCTGGATGAATGAGGAATTCATAACAGATTTTATTCCGTTCACGAGAAATATGGTGAAGAGCAATACGTTTAAGATGAAATTAAAGAAAGGGTATAATCAGCTGTTATTATGTCTAGATGACTTAGCAGAAAGAGACACCGATTTTTATTATCGTCTTCAATATCTTGGAGATTCTACTTTAGAGATGTGCTTACCAGTAGAGGATCAAGTTGATCTAAATGCGATGAAAGAAGCAGAGAAAATATTAGAAGAGATATCCTTTGATAAAGAACTATATATAAGTGAAGTTGTAGAGTTGGCGATAAACAATACCTCTGGTCAAGAGTTACCAATTCACGTATCTTATAAGCCAGTAGCGGACAAGTTGACCAATGCTCATACGATTGGTACAGAAAAAGACTATGTGATAAAACCAGACCAGAAAACATTGCCTTTGTTTGAAGCTGATGATGTGATTCCGGGATTTTATTATTTCGGTGTGGAAATACAAATTGGTACTATTTCTATCGGACGAAAGATAGCGACACAAATATTTCATAAAAAATTATTAAAGCATAAGGAAAGTACGATTGCACAGCGTAAACTAGAAGCTTTAAAGTATTTAGAAGAAGTAGAAGTAGATAATGTCTATAAGGCAGCTTCTATTCTTATGATGAATGGTGATACAAAGAAAGCAGAACGTATTATTGAGGAGGAATTACAAGGAATTGCATTACGTAAGGATTGTAGTGACTTCCATCTCGTGATTGTTATGCAAATCTATAAGAAATTTCACAGTAAATTATCTTCAGAATGTTTAAGAAAAATTGAACTAACTATCCTTGAATTTCGATACTGGATTGATGAGCCAGGAGATGATGTTATGTGGTTCTTTAGTGAAAATCACGCACTATTATTTCATATATGTCAGTATTTTGCAGGCCAGTTTTTTAAGGATAGCCTTTTTGAAAGTTCATCCTTAACAGGAAGAGAGTTATCACTGAAAGCGGAAGGATTATTAGATGAATGGTTTTCCTATTTCTTAAGCGATTATATTACAGAATGGAATTCCAATGCATACATTCCAGTGGATGTGTTAGGGCTTTGCTCGTTATATAACTTAGCAGAGGATGGCTGTAAGTATAAAGCATTTGCTAAGGAAGGGTTAAACCGTCTCTTTTATGATATGGCGGTCAATTCGCATGACGGAGCTATCATGACGACATTTGGTAGAAGTTATGAAAAAGAATTAAAGGGTAACTATACCGCAGGAACTACCTCTCTACTCTACATTGCTTATAATCACGGATGCTTAAACCGTGCAGCACTTGCTTATATAGCCTTTATTTTGGGTGATTATGAGCCTCCTATTGATTATAATCGCTATCTGTCATTAGGAGATAAAGAAGAACTTATCTGGGAAAAGACACAAGGTTTTGAAAAGCATGTAGATCTCTATATGTATAAAAACAATCGTGTGCAGTTATCTACAGCAGTAAATTTCAGACCATTTACTGAAGGGTACCAGGAACACATTATGCAAGCTACAATAGATAAGACAGCACAAGTATTTATTAATCATCCCGGTGAAATTCAGCCTTATGGTAATGGAAGACCGAATTTTTGGGCTGGAAATGGTAGTTTGCCTCGTGGAGTTCAGTATAAAAATATAGGAATTTTGGAATATCATATTCCAGAAACACATCGTATTGATTTTACACATGCTTATATACCACTACAAGAATGTGATAATTATATTGGCGATGTGAGTTGTGTAGTGATTGAAAAAAATGATTCCTACATTGGTGTTCTTGCGCAACAAGGATTAATGATGCAATCAGTGGGACCTTGTAAATTCCGCGAATTTATTAGTTTTGGCCGAGATAATATTTGGGTTATTAAAGTGGGAAGAAAAGAAGAATATCAATCCCTACAAAATTTCTATGCGCATATGAAGAAAACCTTAATACAAGCAACAGAAACTGGATATGAAATAATTGATTCAGAGTATGGAAGTTTTAAATTGGAAAAGGATGATGTTTTATATCAAGAGAAATCGATGCTACGAAAAGAGCATTTATCAAGCCAAGGAATACTAAATATCTCCACAATCCAAACTCATACGACGGAGTAGCACAACAGAAAAGTGAGGATTTGCAATGGCAACAAGAGAAATGATAGAACAACAACTGAATTTGGTAAGTGACCGAATGATGTTATTAAAGAATAATGGTGCGAAAGAAAAGTATCCGGTTAGTCTGATTGATATGGAGTGCTGGGAGTGGCCACAAGGGGTCGGTCTCTTTGGATTATACCAGTATTACTGTAAGACCAAAGAGGAAACTATTTTAAATTTCTTAATTCGTTGGTATAACCAGAGAATTGAAGAAGGAATCTATGAAAAGAACGTAAACACAACATCACCGATGCTCACGTTAACATATTTATATGAGATTACAAAGAAAGAAAGTTATCTAAACTACATTCAGTCTTTTGTTG
>DPVV01000442.1 GCA_003526525.1 Lachnoclostridium phytofermentans
AATATGTTTATGATAGTGTTACAATTTCCGATAATATACCCTATATCTCGTAATATACCAACAATTCTCAAAGAGATTCTTGGTCTTTTTTCGTTACAAGTATATGAATTATCTTAACTAATTATTATTAAATATTAATATAATCTTTTGATATGTTTTATTTTTTCCTTATTATATAAGGAGAATTTACGCAGAAAGCAAGATTCAGTTACCTGTAGATGCTATCATAAAGCATTTTACTCTTGTTTTCAACCCATATGATAAATGATAAAGCAAAAAAGGGTAAAGAGAAAGGTATAATTTCTTTTTCCCCCTCTTTACCCCATTTTACTTACAGAACAAATACCGTTCTACTTTTTCGATGGCTTTTTATTGAGCTTAAGTAAGATGTTATTCTTATCTGCTATTTCTTGAAATAGTGATACAGCAACCAAAGCCTTTTCTTTCATTGTTTTATGATTTAGATCTATTTGCTTTTTTAGTTTCTCAACTACTTCCCTTATATCGCTAATCTCTAGTAGATTAATTGCTAGACAAAAGAATGTTTTTCTCCTTCCGTCGTTATAATTTTCAAGTAGATATCTTAGTATTTCAGCTTTTCCCTCCAATTCCAAGTGATATCTATCTAAACCCACCATTCGTGCCTTTTTCATATCACTTAGTTGTTTTCGATGTGTGATAAAAGAATCATATTTTTCTATGCCTTCGTATTTACTACATGGGTATTCTTCACAAAGAAAGCAATACTCAATGCCTTGATGTAGCAAGCTACACTTTGCAATGGAACATCCTTGATTACCTGATCCTCCGCCACATCCTGGGCAATAATTGTCCAATTTCATTGTGCAAAGGTTACAATTCAATCCGCATAATGAAAACATCAAATCTGTCCTACTGAAATTTTTCAATATTAACACTCCTTAAGCAAATAAAAATAATCTCTATAAATAGATTACCACCTTACTTACTAACTATCAATACTCTTACGACCTATCTTCCCCTTCGCTTGATACCTTAATGCGCATTGCCATACATATGCAAGCCCTTACAAGAATAACAACTCCTCTTCATTACAACGTCCTTATATACTGCTGCCCAGTAATCAATCTAACATACTGTTTGCTCTCCAATTCAAACAAAGCTTCTAATAGCTGTCCTTGATTTAAATCTGTTTTCACCAGCAGCTCTTCAACATGAATAGCCTGATACGATAACAAAGAGTAAACCCTTTGCTCCATCTCGGTTAAATCTTCTTTTTTTAATAATGTTGCATTTGTTTTAACACCTAACAAAGAAGAATACTGATTTCTAAGTTCCACCAGAATATCCTCTGGACTTAAAACTAGTTTTGCTCCGTTTTGAATTAATAAATTACAGCCTTTTGATAACTCATCGGTTAACTTTCCAGGCAATGCAAAAATGTCCTTTCCTTGCTCTAACCCACTGTCTACCGTAATCAAAGTACCGCTTTTTTCTCTAGCCTCCACTACTAAAATTCCATCAGAAAGTGCAGCTATTATTCGATTTCTTAAAGGAAAATGATACGGTAACGCCTTAGAACCTATTGGATATTCCGAAAGAATTCCGCCATGTAAATTAACCTCTTGATACAGTCCATAATTTTCTCTTGGATAACATAAATCAAGTCCATTACCAATCACACCATATGTTTTACCGCCGCAGCTTATTGCACCCTTATGAGCCATACCATCCACGCCCCTTGCAAGTCCGCTGATTATCTGTATTCCAAGCATACTTAATTCTTTTGAAAAATAATAAGCAACGTCACTACCATAGGCGCTACAATCTCTGGCTCCAATAACAGCAATGGAAGGAAGGTTATCATTTGGTAGTTCTCCGCGGTAATATAGAAACCAAGGTGCATCATAAAGTTTTTTTAATTTTTCTGGATATTCTTCATCTTCTATGCAAATAAAATGAATCCCACGTTTTTTCATATGATCGAATTCATTCTCTAACTCTTCTATTGAATATTTTTTATTTAGATAACCTATTACTTCTTCCTTTAAGTTAAGTTTCAATAACTCCTCATGTTTTGCTTGATAGACTCCTTCAATGGAATGAAAGGCATTTAATAACATAACGGTCGTCTTATGTCCAATCCCTTCGTTTTTCGATATCCAATACCACAGTAATCGGTTCTTTTTAACACAATCCATCATACTTCCCCCCAATACTTTCTATCTACACCTCGATAACCGATTGCTTCGATTAAATGATGCTTTTCGATAGAATCCTTCCCCTCTAAATCCGCAATGGTACGGGCAACTTTTAAAATGCGATGATATGCTCGTGCACTTAAGTTCATAGAAGTAAACGCCTGCTCTAATATTTTTTGTTCTTTCTCTCCAAGAGAGCAATATTTTTTGACTTCCGAAGGTGAAAGTTGAGAGTTAAAATACTTACCGCTTTTTTGATAACGGTTTAATTGTCGTTTTCTTGCTTCTTTTATACGTTCTCTAATTATGGAGGAGGACTCGTTACTCTTTCCATAAGTTAATTCCTTATACGCGATCGGAATCGTTTCAACACAAATATCAATTCGATCTAGTAGCGGTCTTGAAATTTTTCCAATATATTGTTTTATTTGCTGCAGGGAACATTTACACTTACTTCGATCAGGATAATAACCGCATTTGCATGGGTTAAGAGCCGCAACAAGCATAAAATTAGCTGGATATGTATAGGTGGCATGAAGCCTTGATATCGTTACTACCTTCTCTTCTAATGGCTGTCTAAGCACTTCTAAGGTCCGATTATCAAACTCGGTTAGCTCATCTAAAAACAACACACCATGGGCTGCTAAACTGATTTCTCCAGGTCTTGGACATCGTCCTCCACCAATGAGTGCTGTTTGAGTAATTGTGTGATGAGGAGAACGAAATGGTCTCTCTAGGATCAAGATACGATTATTGTCAAGTTGTCCGGATACGCTATAAATCTTAGATATTTCAAGACTCTCCTCAAAGCTTAATTCTGGCATAATGGAAGGAATTCTTTTTGCTAGCATCGTTTTTCCAGAGCCAGGAGTCCCTATCATCATGATATTATGTTGACCAGCAACAGATACCTCAATTGCCCTTTTTGCAGTCACTTGGCCGACAATATCAGAAAAATCCAGATTCTTTTCCTCTTGTTCTAAGAACAGTGAAGTAACATCTACAAATTCAGGAAGTATTGTCATCATGCCCGAGAGTAACTCCACAGTCTGTCTAAGGCTCTCGACTCCAATCACCTCAATTCCGCTAACTACTGCCCCCTCTTTTGCATTATCCTTCGGTATAACACAGCGTTTATATCCTTGTTTTTGGGCAGTACAAATAAGCGGAAGGATTCCATTTACACGACGAATCTTTCCATCTAAACTAAGTTCTCCAATCAATAATGTTTGTTCCAAATATTCAGTGGGAATATAACCAGAAGCGGTTAGAATTGCTATGGCAATTGCCAAATCGAAGGCAGTTCCTTCTTTTTTTACATCAGCTGGTGATAAATTGATAGTGATATGTTTTGGTGGCAACGAATAACCAGAATTACGTATTGCTGTTTTTACCCTTTCTTTCGCTTCCTTCACTTCGGAACCTAAAAATCCAACTAGATCAAAGCTAGGAAGTCCATCACTTACATCTGCCTCTACATTCACGATAAAGGCATCAATTCCATCAATCGCAGCAGAAAATGATTTACTAAACATCTAATATCCTTTCCCCTCTCCAAGGAAAGCAAATACCTAAAGGTATTATAGCAGACTCGTATCTTAGTATCAATGAGTTTTTAATAAACAAGAAAAAGCAACTTTACTTAAAGCAACTATCATGATTTTATTCATCTTGAACCTAAAAGCATACTTCATTAAATTTATAATAAAATAAATGTATATTTTCTCCTTTGTGCAACCATTATTTTACAACTTATATTGAATTTTGTAATTAACTATATTACCAAAATAACACTGTTATTGTATTTGACCTACACATTATATGAACTATTTATATTGATAAATACTGCGTTTAAATAGATTAAAAAACCTCCAAAAGGTCATATACCCCTTGGAGGTTTGTAATCTTTATACACTTTTAAGCATGTTCATGGTCGAGTATCTTCTTTAATTCATTCATAAAGGTATTGACATCCTTAAATTCACGATATACGGAAGCAAAACGAACATAAGCTACAGCATCTAAATTCTTTAGCTTATCCATCACAATTTCACCGATTTTGTTACTTGGAACTTCTTTTTCTTCCAAATTAAAAATAGTGTTTTCCACTTCATCAACGAGTGCGTTAATCTGGTCTACGGAAATCGGGCGCTTATGGCAGGAACGAAATACACCTGCTTCAATTTTGGAACGATCGTAAGGTTCACGATTATTATCCTTCTTAATTACCACCAAAGGTATCGTTTCTACTTTTTCATAAGTAGTAAAACGTTTGGAACATTCATCACATTGTCTTCTGCGTCGAATGGAACTGCAGTCATCTGCTGGTCTTGAGTCAATTACTCTTGTATTTTCTTTTCCACAAAATGGACACTTCATACGGTACCTCCCATTATTATTTTAGCCCGCACATGTTAACCGTAATCTCTACTTTCATTATATTGAATAAATTCCCATAGGTCAAGCATATAGTCAATCATGTTTTTATATTTTCTTCATATGATATTAAAAAACGGGAGGATCTATCATATGCGATTATTTGAAATGCGGAATAAAGAAGTCATTAATTGTAGAGATGCCAAACGGTTAGGCTTTGTATGTGACATTATTTTTGACGCTGTCACTGGATGCATTGAAGCTATCATCGTTCCAGGACCACCAAAAATATGGGGTCTTTTAGGAAGAGATCACGAATATATCATACCTTGGTCATGCATTTGCCAAGTAGGTCCTGACGTCATTTTAGTTGATATTGATGTTGATGAATGTTTTAAGAAGTGCGGTTGATTGAAAACGTAATATAAATCCCTCTTTACATTCGAACTTATGTTTCCTATAATAATATTAATGGTTATTTCATGAAACAGATTGAAACTGAGATACTATACTTATATCAGAATTTTAAAATGAAGAATAATTTTAATGAATCTGTTTTAAGTGGATCTATTTTATAATGAATCTGTTCCATTACAGCGATATTTAATAAATTGTATTTATTATTAAGGAAATGAGAGATATGATAAAAAAAGAACGACTAATTTTTCATGTGGATGTGAATAGTGCTTTCTTAAGCTGGGAATCTGTGCATCGTTTAACATCAAATTCCGAGGCGTTAGACTTACGTACGATTCCTTCCGCAGTAGGTGGTGATAAGCAAAGCAGGCATGGTATCGTTCTAGCAAAATCCACCAAAGCTAAATCTTATGGCATTGTAACAGGGGAGCCATTAACGCAAGCACTTCAAAAGTGTCCCTCTTTGGTGGTAGTCCCCCCTAATTTTGAAGTATATACAAGCTATTCAGAACGATTAATGAAACTTTTATTAGAATATACACCTACGCTTAACCAATTTAGTATTGATGAAGCATTCCTCGATATGACTGATACTTATCATCTATTTGGTACTCCTATGGATATCGCTAGCCAAATTAGAGAACGAGTTATGAAAGAATTAGGTTTTACTGTAAATATTGGAGTTTCTACCAACAAACTTCTTGCAAAGATGGCTTCCGACTTTAAAAAACCGAATCTTTGCCATTCCTTATTTCCATCCGAAATATCAGAGAAGATGTGGCCTCTTCCTGTTGAGGAATTATTTTTTGTTGGAAAGTCCGCTAAAGCGAAATTTAATGTCTTAGGCATTCGTAGCATCTACGATTTAGCACATACAGATGTTAGTATCCTAAGAACGCATCTAGGAAACAAATATAGTACCCTAATTCATGAGTATGCAAATGGTATTGATGAAGAACCGGTTGAGGATGCTGATACGAAGGCAAAAGGTTGTGGAAACAGTATCACCTTAAGTCAAGATGTCATTGATAATACAACAGCAAAACAAGTCTTACTTGCATTAAGTGAAACCGTTGGTGCAAGACTACGCTCCTCTAATGTTTCATGTAGCTGCATCACTGTTGAGATTAAATATACTAATTTCCAAACTTATACCCATCAAACAGTCTTACCATATCAAACAAATACGACAACAACAATTTATGAGGCTGCTTGCCGTTTATTTGAAGAGTTTTGGGACAACTCTCCAATCCGTTTATTAGGTATTCGAACTACCAAATTAGACGATACGGATTTTTCACAAATCAGTCTTTTTGATAACAAGCAGTCAGAAAAATTTAAGAAACTAGATTCTGCCATTGACTCTATCCGTAATAAATATGGTAATGATTCAGTGAAAAGAGCCAGTTTTTTAAAGGAAAACACAATTTGTAATCATAAATTAGGTAAAAAATAAAAAACATCTTAGAACGCTTTTTCATTCTAAGATGTTTTTTAAGTAATTACAACTACAGGCTTCCCAAGACACAATCCTAAGGGGGATATATTATCTATGCGAATATACTTCGTCTTGCCAAACCCACAGGGTGAATGCGTATCCCTCGGAGAGTTTTTATTCATGACTTGTATATAGGTAATTACAACACAATTTAAAAAACTTAAGCCTCTTCATAACATTTCTTAATATAATCCCTAGATGCAACTGCATTCTCTGGAACAGAATCCTCTAAGAGCATATGGATCATAGGCTTCTTCTCTTTTGCAAGTTTCATAAGCAATGGCAGATTTAAT
>DPVV01000440.1 GCA_003526525.1 Lachnoclostridium phytofermentans
ACACATATACCATAGAAGTTTTATCTTCCTGATTAGTAAAATTATAATCACCTATTGTATTTATCGCATTCGGTATAGACACATAGATACTGTCTTCATCTTCTGTAACAATTGGCTTAATTTCTTTTAGTCCGGTAATTGATAAATACTCCAAACCGCTTTCATCCCTACCTGCACTTATTTGTGTTAAATAATTTGAATAAAGAGATAAAGATAAGCCCTTTCCATCATTCTCTGATGTCATAGCATAATTTACCGAAGCATCTGATAATGTGAAGATAACATCTGTTTGATTCTTCACCGCATCATAGATTACTCTTGCTTCCTTGGCTAATTCATTTCCGAAGGTAACTATACTGTCTGTAGCAATCATATTGTTGAAAGTTAATGTTAATTCATCGTTTACTTTTGAGGCAGTTACATTAGAAAATGTCTGATTAAAACTTAGCTGGTATTTTTCTTTATTCTTCGTTAATTGGTCCGTATCAAGTTTTAAAAATTGAGAACTATTTACATTACCAGTATCAATAGAATTTTCAGAATTCATTGCATTTTTTGCTTCTTCTAATACAGCTTTGTAACTTTCTTTTGTAGTCCAATTAAAATATTCTAACTCATTATAGTCACCATCCCCTGGAATGCTTGGTGAAACCGGAGGTAACGTTATGTTTGGCTCTTTACCGACCTTTTTTGTCGTTGTGATTTCAGATGTTTTCGTAGCTGAATTCCAGTTATAATCGTAGCCTAGAGCTTTTGATACGAATTGTGCCGGTACTAATACTGCTACTTCGCCATTATCTTCATTAAATACAAGCTTTGGTGCTACACCACAATCTACCAACTCGTCATTTAAGTAAGCGAGATTGCTACCTAATTCCATTAATAAATTAATATCACCTTTGGTAAAGGAAACAGTTCCTTTGCTTTCGGAATACTTGTAAGTTACACCCATGCTCTTTGCAAATACTTTGTATGCCTGAGCCATAGCGGTGTTTGCAATTAAGATACTAGGAAGGTTAGAAACATTTATGCTTTTGCCATCAAATTTTACACTTCCTTGAATCCCAGTATAACCAACAGTCTGATTATCATAAGTCAAATTTAAAGGCTTCGTAATGGTAACCGTGGAGCTTGAGCTATCCCAGTTATAGGAATAACCGAAGGTCTCTGCAACAAATCTTGTTGGAACTAATATGGCAGTTTCATTTGCCTTGGAATACTTAATGGAGATTGGTGCTGCATTCATGGTCACGGATTTTCCATTCACTATTGCAGTCTTACTACCTAAAGTTAACACGAGGGTAGTCTTGTCATCTCTAATTGTAACTGTTTTTTTCTCCTTATTATAAAGCGTCTTAAGCCCTAGTGTATCACGGAAGACTTTAACATATGGCCCTAGGGCTACTCCATTGCTTGATAGGATTCCTGGGTTATTCCCTAGTGGAATGGATTTCCCGTTATATACGTAAGAGATGGTCTCGTCAGTTATTGTCATCGAGGAGCTTGTTGTATAATTGTAAATTTTAAGTCCGCTTGCTGCTTGTGCCTGATCGACAGGGGCAGAACTTATTAATAAACTAACAATTAACAATACGCACATTTTCTTATAGTTTTTTACTTTTTTTCTCATAATTCACCTACTGTATTTCATTTTTGAGCCAAATTACATTCTTCTTTGGTCTGCAATAATAGAATACATAGTAATTTTGTTATAATTGTGTCATAAATTTTCAAAACTTTTGTCATATCATCGGAATTTTATCCCTAATATGTCTGGTACGATAAAAATCCGGTACTGCGAAAACCAGTACCGGATTTTTGATTAAACGATAGTATCACGAAACACACCAGGTGTCATACCTGTATTTTTCTTAAATGATGTAACAAAACAGGATTCATTAGAAAAACCGCATATTCGTGCAATTTCTTTCTGAGCGTAAGGACTGCTTTTGAGCAATTCTTTCGCCTTTGTTATTCGTGTTTTCACAATATATTCATGCGGAGAATAACCACATTCTTTTTTAAACGTTCTAGCAAAATAATATTCACTTAAAGCTACCTGCTTTGCAAGAGTTTTGATACTAAGATCTTTGGTTAGATGATCTTGAATGTATCTCATAGCTATTTTGGAAACCCTATTTGAGTTTTCTGAGCTTTCTCTGCTGCCCTGTCGAAGCAATTCAGATAGCACCATAGTAATGTAAGTGGTTATTACAGCTTCGTTTGTTTCTGTTAATTTTTGATATGCACGATAAATCTTCTCTATATAAGTAATGCAAGGAAATGAGTCCTCTAAACAAAATATTCCATTGCTGTTCTCAAGCAATGCCCTATCATATGCTGAAGCCGCAATTCCATCATAATGAAACCATATCGTCTCAAGTTCTTCCACAACTTCATAAGCATGAGGATAATAACAGTTTATGTAAACGATATCTCCTTCTTTTGCTATATATTGCTTCTGCTGATATGAAATCTTGGCTTTCCCACGTTTTATATACATAATTAAGTAACTGTTATAAGTATCTCTGGAAAGCTGATAGGTTGGTTCATAATAAAAATGTCCGGTACAAGTTACATAAAAGAAGGTATTTTTAGCTAAATTACTTGGCGTTGTAAAAAATAGTTCAGAATTTCGTTTTATTCCGGATTCCATTGCCTTCATAATTGTCCTCCTATTATTTCCCTATACTCTTTAATAAATCATAGTCTTTCTTTTACATTTTCATCAATCATTTATATTACCAATAGAATAAAATAAGTCATGATAAAGATGAACTCCTTGGTGTGCACATTCTTTTTCAAGAATATTACGATAAAGTTTTCTTGCTGTATCATAGTCTTTTAATCCGACTGCTCCTAATGCACTCAAATAAATGCTATGGATTTGATTTCTTTTAGTTAAGTCATCATCAAAGATTAGAAAATCAGGTAACGAAACTGCAAAATAATCAATTTTCACCTCATCTTCAGAATGAGATAAACCAAAATCACAGAGCTGATTAAATATCTGATTCGCCTCACTAGTGTCACCTAACTTTTGTTTTGCAAGACCATAAAAAAGATAGCGGTCTGCCGGCTGATCATTATAATACATTGCAGTTCCAAGCTCAAACTTACCGATAGCAGCTTTTTGATAGCATTGCTTTGCGTTCTCTTTATCACCAATTCGCTCATAAAGGCACCCAAGATAATAATCAATGTGATTATCGGTAGCTTGCATAAGTTTTCCCTCTCCAAGATTTTCAGGGTAAACCTTTGCCTTTTGTAGTAAGATAACAGCACTTTTAAATTCTTCTACTGTTGCCTTCTCATTATACAAGGTTCTCTTAGCCATTTGCAACAAGGAAAATACATATTGTTCTGTAACTTTCCCTTCTCCGCCTTCCCATGGATGAAAACGATGTTCCATAAGACAGTTGTAAGCTTCCTCGTATCTTCCTGCAAGATTAAGTAAGGTAATATATTCGATGTAGAGGTCATCTCTTTTCTCGGCTAACTCAAGATAATTCTCTAACAGCCTAAGTCTATGCTGAAAGTCAACATTTAATTTCTTATATAGCTGATCTAGCTCCAGTAATATTCTGGCATCTGAATTATCACAAGCAAATGCCTTCTCCATCAAAGCTTTTGCTCTGTCACCATCATGTGCTTTGTTAAAATAATATAGAGCAAGATTACGATATACCGTTGGAAATGTACCATCTAGTTCAATGGACTTCTCATAACAGTCTTTTGCTTGTTCATATTGTTTTTTATCATACCATAAAATCCCAAGATAGTACCATGCCATAGCATCCGTTGGATTTTGATTTGTAACAAAGGTGAGTATTTTTTTCTCATATAGCTTATTTGGGAAGCAATAATCCGAAGAACAAGTCGCTGCTCTTAAAAGATACTCGTTCATCTTAGCGATATCCTGTAGTTGATAAGAAAAATAGGCAGAA
>DPVV01000257.1:0-1060 GCA_003526525.1 Lachnoclostridium phytofermentans
GAATGACAAGGAATTAATGCACTACTCATATACCAGATACATTGAGAATAAAATCAGAGAAGCATTTGGCTTTTCAGGAACATCATTAAAATTCTTTATTCGCGAACGTAAGGAAAATGACTAAGAAATTCGGGAGGATATTGTCATGGTTTGGAGAATAATAGTATGTCTGTTGTCTGGGTACGCCTTTGGTTGTATCTCTACTGGTTATGTTGTAGGTAAAATCAATCATGTGGACATCCGTAAATATGGAAGTGGAAACGCTGGTACAACAAATGCTTTAAGAACACTTGGCTGGAAGGCGGGAGCTATCACTTTCTTAGGTGACTTCTTAAAAGCTATTATTCCAATCATAGTATTTCGCAATATTATTTTTAAAGATGTTGAGTATAATCAACTCTTTGCATTATATATGGGCCTTGGTATTGTACTTGGTCACTGCTATCCATTTTGGTTAGGGTTCAAAGGAGGAAAAGGGATAGCAGTAACCGCAGGTGTTATGGCAGCGTTTGATCCGTTATTGATACCATTTTTTATCGTTATCTTTGTAGCAGTTGTTTTCCTTACGAAATATGTATCTGTTGGTTCTATGTTAATATCCATTCTACTTCCTGTTTGGATTTTAATTCGTTATCCTGGAGAGCTACATATGTTTATTCTTGGCCTTTTATATGTAGCATCCGCGATATACATGCACCGTGCTAATATTAAACGTTTGCTAAATGGTACGGAAAATAAAATTGGTCAGAAGGTAAAAATAGAGAAAAATAGCTAAGACATAAAGTTGCTATTGTTATAAAGGGCGCGAAGCGCCGGAATCGAGGTTAGAATGAAAATTAGCGTTCTTGGTGCGGGAACCTGGGGAACAGCACTTACAATCTTACTTAGTAATAATGGACATGAAGTTACACTATGGTCTGCGTTAGACAAAGAAGTGGTAGCATTAAATACGGATAGGGGAAGTATTCCAAACCTTCCAGGAGCAGTGTTACCGGATTCGGTTGTAGTGACCAATTCTCTAAACGATGCTTTTAAAGCCCCAGAATTTGTAGTATTTGCT
>DPVV01000257.1:1107-18592 GCA_003526525.1 Lachnoclostridium phytofermentans
TTGCAGTTGCTTCTCCTTATGTTAGAGAAACCGCAAAGAGGGTATCGTCCTATGTAAAGGATCATATGATTATTGTAAATGTTGGTAAGGGGATTGAAGAGACCACGCTTGATACCTTAACTGATATTATTGAGGAAGAAATTCCAAATGCAGATGTGGCTGTTATGTCTGGCCCTAGCCATGCAGAAGAGGTTAGTCGTGGCATTCCAACTACTTGTGTAGTTGGTGCAAAATCAAAAAAGACAGCATCTTTAATTCAAGATGCATTCATGAATGATTGTTTCCGAGTTTATACGAGCCCTGATATTATTGGTATCGAGTTAGGTGGTTCGTTAAAGAATGTAATTGCACTTGCTGCTGGTATTGCCGATGGACTCGGTTTTGGTGATAATTCGAAGGCAGCCTTGATGACAAGAGGGATAGCTGAAATTAGCCGTCTTGGTATGAAGATGGGCGGAAAGCTTGAAACCTTCTCTGGATTATCCGGAGTTGGAGATTTGTTTGTAACTTGTACAAGCAAACATAGTCGAAATCGTAATGCTGGATACCTAATTGGGCAAGGTTATACGATGAAAGAAGCAATGGATGAAGTGAAACAAGTAGTAGAAGGAGTTTACTCTGCAAAAGCTGCATTAAAGCTTTCAAAACAATATGAGGTTGAGATGCCTATTGTAGAGCAGATTAACTTGGTATTGTTTGAAAATAAATCTGCGAAGGCTGCAGTAAGTGATTTACTGCTTCGCGACAAGACACAAGAAAACAATTCATTAGAATGGTAGAAAAGGAGAAAAAACAAATGAAAATCGCATTAATTAACGAGAACAGCCAGGCAGCCAAAAATGCTGTGATTTATGAAAGCTTAACAAAGGTTGTAGAGCCAATGGGACATGAAGTATACAATTACGGTATGTTCGGTGCTGAGGATCCAAATTCCTTAACTTATGTACAGAATGGTATCTTAGCAGCAGTATTATTAAACTCTAAGGCAGCAGATTATGTTATTACAGGCTGCGGTACTGGTGAAGGTGCTATGCTTGCATGTAATTCCTTCCCTAACGTAGTATGTGGTCATGTAGTGGATCCATCCGACGCTTTCATGTTTTCACAGATTAACGATGGAAATGCAATTGCTCTTCCATTTGCAAAGGGATTTGGCTGGGGAGCTGAATTAAATCTTCAATATATTTTTGAAAAGTTATTTGATGGAGAAAGTGGACAAGGTTATCCAAAGGAAAGAGCTATCCCAATGGAGAGAAATAGAAAGATATTAAATGAAGTAAAGAAAATTACTCATGTTGATTTAGTAACAATCTTAAAGAACTTAGACCAAGAGTTAGTAAAAGGTGCTTTAAGTGGTGCGAAGTTTAAAGAATACTTCTATGCTAATTGTCAGTGTGACAAGATTAGAGCTGCAGTAGCTGAAATCGTAGGGGAATAAGAAAAACAAATGTTAAATAAGCTTTGGAGGCATAGATGAAAGAGGTAATAGTAATCGGAGTAGCAGGTGGATCTGCTTCTGGAAAAACAACGGTCGCAGCACGTTTAAAAGAGGAATATAATGATAATGTCGAATTGATTTGTCATGATAGTTATTATTTAGCACATGATGATATGCCTTTCGAAGAACGTGTAAAGATTAATTACGACCATCCGAATGCGTTTGATACGGAGCGTATGTTAAGAGATATCCGTAGTTTAAAGCAAGGAATCGCGATTGATTGTCCGGTATATTCCTATTCGGAACACAATCGTACCAAGGAAACAGTCCATATTAGAGCAACAAAGGTTATTATTATAGAAGGCTTCTTAATCTTTGAAAACAAGGAACTCCGTGATTTGATGGATATCAAAATATTTGTGGATACGGATGCAGACGAGCGTTTAGTACGCCGTATTTTGAGAGATGTAAAAGAACGTGGTCGCAGTTTAGAATCTGTTATTTCGCAATATATTAATACAGTAAAACCAATGCATGAACAATTTGTTGAACCAACGAAAAAGTATGCAGATATCATCATTCCTCGTGGTGGTGAAAATCAGGTGGCGCTCCAGATGGTAATGAACCGAATTAAAGCAATTGTAGAAGAAGAGACAAAGAACTAAGAATATTTTGTTTGCCCCTTTCATATATATTACTAGCTTGTAATTATATGGAAGGGGTATTGTTATGGATAATTTTAATGTATACAAAGACATCAAAGCCCGAACCAATGGAGAAATATATATCGGTGTTGTTGGCCCGGTTCGTACGGGAAAATCCACTTTCATCAAGAGATTTATGGATTTGTTAGTAATACCGAATATAGAGGATGTACATAGTAGAGAGCGTGCCATCGATGAGCTGCCTCAGAGTGCTCAAGGAAAAACAGTAATGACAACAGAACCAAAGTTTATTCCGAAGGAAGCCGTTGACATTCAAGTTCTTGGTGATGTTGATTTATCCGTTCGTATGATTGATTGTGTTGGTTACATGGTGGAAGGTGCCCTTGGGCATACGGAGAATGAACAGGAGCGATTAGTAAAGACTCCTTGGTTTGATTATGAGATACCGTTTACTCAAGCAGCGGAAATTGGAACGAAGAAGGTTATTAATGACCACTCTACCATTGGAATTGTTGTAACCTGTGATGGAAGCTTCGGTGATATTCCAAGAGATAACTACTTAGTTCCAGAAGAGAGAACGATTGAAGAACTAAAAAGGATAGGAAAGCCTTTTGTAGTTTTATTAAATTCCAATCATCCTTTATCAGAGGATACCAAACTGTTAGCTGAAAAAATGGGTGAAAAGTATGATGTTATGGTAATGCCTGTCAACTGCGAACAGTTAAAGAAAGAAGATATCAATAAGATTCTTAGCAATGTATTATCTGTATTTCCAATTACGGAAATCAGCTTTTATCTTCCAAAATGGATTGAGATGTTCCCTAGAGATCATTACATCAAAAAATCAATTATTGATACAGCGAAAGAGATGCTTCGCAAACTTCATCTGATGAAAGATGTAAATGAAGAGAACTGTAGAGTAGACAATCCATACGTCAATGAGTTTAAAGTAGATAAGATGGTAATGGAAGATGGTAGTGTCAAGATGATTGTTGACATTGATAATCGCTTCTATTATGACATTATCAGTGAAATGACAGGAATCCCTGTAAGCGGTGAATACGAATTCATGAAGATGATAAAAGAGCTTGCAGCAAGAAAACAGGAATACGAGAAAGTTAGTAGTGCTTGCGAACAAGTAAAACATAAAGGGTATGGAGTAGTATCTCCTTCCCAAAATGAAATTGTGATCGAAGAACCGCAAGTAATTCGTCATGGAAATAAATATGGTGTTAAGATTAAAGCCAACGCTCCTTCAGTACATATGATTCAGGCAAATATTGAAACAGAAATTGCACCTATTGTTGGAACTGAAGAGCAGGCACTTGACTTAATTGCTTATATGAAGGAACAAGCGGAGACTTCTCCAGAAGGTATCTGGGAGACGAACATCTTTGGTAAGACGATGAAACAGTTAGTGGATGAAGGTATTGCTTCTAAGATTAATAAGATGAATGATGACAGTCAAATGAAACTTCAAGAAACCATGCAAAGAATTATTAATGAAAGCAATGGTGGATTGATTTGTATTATCATTTAAGAAAGATTTTCTATGTAGGTGTTGCCTCATTAGTATATAGCTAATGAGACAGCACTTTTTTTTAATGGGATACCCCTAAGGGCGGTTTTTCCGAGGGAGTGGCGAAGCCACTTTGTTAATTCTGTACAAGATAGGAAAGAATTATCATGTAGATATTGACAACACTGCTAGATGTTGGTATAATATTTGTGTAATATTTGTAATAGATATTTAATATATTAATCATAGATAGAATGCTACTCTTACTTTTATAGGATTTATTGTTAACAGTACCTCTTTTCTGGCTGTGATGACAAAGATAAAAAAGTAAGAAAGAAGTAAATCAAAATCTAGGAGGTATGTCATGAAGCAGGTGGTAAAGAAAGTAGCAACAGCCATGACAATAGCAGCGGTTTTAGTTTGTTCTTCGCAAGCTATCACTACGAAGGCAGAAGAAATAAAAGAAGAAAAATCCTTGGGTGGATTATCTAAAGTATTAGATAACTACAATAACGAAGGCATCTCAAATAAATCACAATCTACAACTCTATTATCTACTCAGATTTCTATTCCAGAAAATATCGCGATTGCGAAATGTAATGATTATGTTAATATAAGAGAAAAAGCAGGTACCTCCTATAATATTATTGGTATCTTAACAAAAGATTCGTACGGTATTGTATTAGAAGTTATAGATGGATGGGCAAGGATACAATCTGGTTCTGTTACAGGATACGTTTCAACGGATTATCTCTATATGGGAGCAGAAGGCACTGCAAAGGCAAAAGAACTAGCAAGTCTATTAGCGACGGTTACGGCGAACTCCGTTAATGTTAGAAAAGAACCATCTACCCTCACAAATGATAACATTATTGAGGAAGTAGTAAAAGGCGAAGACCTCGCGGTATTAAGTGCAGAGGTAGTTACGAAAAATGACCCAGGTGCAGTTCTCTGGGTAAAGGTTGCATTAGATGATTCTGAAGGAGAAGAAGTCGTTGGATATGTAGCAAAGGATTATGTCGATGTAGGATACAAATGGAAATCTGCTTCTAAAGTTGATATTGAAGTTGCGAACTCTTCACCGTTACGATATAATCTAGTGAATGAATCGAAAAAGTACATAGGCTTACGATATGTTTGGGGAGGTACTAGTTTAACCACAGGCGCGGATTGCTCTGGATTTGTATGGGCTATTTATAAAAAGTGTGGATTGAATGCTTCAAGCCTTGGACTTCCAAGAACATCCTCTGAAATGGCGCGTGGAGGAAATAAAGTTACCAGTGCTACAATTAAACCAGGAGATTTAGTTTTCTATGGAGATAGTAGCGGACGTGTGAATCATGTGGCCATGTATATAGGAAATAACCAAGTAATTCATGAAAGTGGAAGACAAACAGGTTGTAAGATTTCTAATATGTATTATCGAAAAGTAGTCACAATGAGAAGTTATTTACAGTAGGAATAGAAGGGTGTCGTATTCAGAAAAATTAATTTCTGTTTCGACACCCTTTACAATACCATTGACATTAATAGTTGATATTCCTATAATAAGAAAGTAGCAGTATTAACGACTGCAATCAGATATAATATGCAATGGGTATAAGCCAGACTAAAAAACTTTAAACAGAAGAAAGGGAATCCTACATGTTGCCTGTAATGTTGATTATTATTGCTTGTGTTATTGGTATTGTGATAAAAATAGAATACGATAAAACAAACAGTAAAAAGAAATTAATAGTGAAATTAAACCGCCAATGGGGTGATGTACCAAAAGATGAATTTAGCCAAGAAAAATTAAATTCACTCTCCACTTACTATAAAGCAGTTCAAAGAGAATCTGGAGATATTGATGCTATTACGTGGAATGACCTTGATATGGACCAGATTTTTATGACAATTAACAGTACCTGTAGTGCCGCAGGTGAAGAATATTTATTTGCTCTACTTCATCAACCAGAATTTTCGGAAGAAAAATTATTGGAACGTAACCGTCTGATAGAATTTTTCCGTACAAACAAAGAAAAACGTCTAGAAGTACAAACGATTCTAGCTGGTATGGGTAAGATGCGAAACATTAGTGTATATGAATATATGAATCGCCTTAATAACCTTCCAAGAGAGAACAATGCTACTCATTACTTTTTAATACTTTCCATAGTAATTGCAGTAGGCTATATCTTTGTGGATCCTATGATTGGATTTTTATTAACAGCTGGTACAGTAATTAATAATATTGTTCGTTACTATAAACGTAAAGCTGAGATTGAAAAGTATTTTCAAGTTGTGACCTATATAATAAGATTATTAGATAGTGCGAAGAAGTTAAGTGAAGTTGATATTGAAGAAATTAGTAAATATAAGGACAAGCTTAGTAAAATTTCCAAAAGTTATGCAGGATTTCGTAAGGGGGCAGGAGTGGTTGCTTCAAAAAATCCGAATGGAAGTCTTGCAGATATGTTTTTAGACTATGTTCGTATGATTTTTCATATTGATTTAATCAAATTTAATTCGATGATGAATACCTTTGATGATAAACAAGGAGAATTAAACAGTGTTTATGAAATCATGGGTATGATTGATAGTATGATAGCAGTTGCATCTTTTCGTGAATTAATGGAGGTATATTGTCTTCCTAAGCTTACAAAGAGTGAGAAGCCATTTCTTGAAGCAGAGAATATCTATCATCCGATGTTAAATGGTCCAGTGAAAAATAGCATCAAAGAACACAGCAGTGTATTAATTACAGGTTCGAATGCTTCTGGTAAGTCTACTTTTATTAAGACACTTGCAATCAATGCAATTTTAGCACAGACAATCTATACGGTAATGAGTGATGAATACAATGCAAGCTTCTTTAAGGTTGCATCTTCCATGGCATTACAGGACAACCTTTACGGCAATGAAAGTTACTATATTGTTGAAATTAAATCCTTAAAGAGAATAATTGATATGCTTGAGGATAAGGTTCCGACCTTATGCTTCGTGGATGAGGTACTTCGAGGTACGAATACTTTAGAGCGTATTGCAGCGTCCTCCCGTATACTATTAAGTTTAGCCAAAGGAAATGCAATGTGTTTTGCGGCGACTCATGATATCGAGTTAACGCATATCCTTGAGAAATATTATTCCAATTATCACTTCCAAGAGCAGGTTGTGGATAATAATATATTATTTGATTATGTCTTATATGAAGGCAGAGCAGTTTCTAAAAATGCGATTAAACTTCTTAGTATCATTGGCTATACCGATGATATTATTGATGCCGCTACAGAATCTGCAAATGAATTTTTAGAGAAAGGTGAATGGAAGGTTATCGAATAGATAACCTTCTTCGGAGGATTTTTATGAAGGTTACCATTTATACAGATGGTGCCGCCAGAGGAAACCCAGATGGTCCCGGTGGATACGGAACCATCTTATCTTATATAGATTCTACTGGTGTAGAACATATCAGGGAATACTCGGGTGGTTATAAAAAGACAACAAATAACCGAATGGAGTTAATGGCTGCCATAGTTGGACTTGAGGCTCTAACGAAACCTTGTTCGGTGACGCTTTATTCGGATTCACAATATGTAGTGAAAGCATTTAATGAACACTGGCTTGATGGCTGGGTAAAAAAAGGTTGGAAGCGTGGTAAGAATGAGCCTGTAAAAAACGTGGATTTATGGAAGCGGTTACTTGCAGCTAAGAATCAACACGATGTTACCTTTTGCTGGGTCAAAGGACACGACGGACATCCGCAAAACGAACGCTGCGATGTACTTGCAACTACGGCAGCAGATGGTAACAATTTAGCAGATGATATCATAGTTGAATAAAACTTGTTAGAAACAAAGTGACTTTTTGTCACGAAACTGTAAGAAAGGAAGAACGTAAGATGGCACAACTAACTCCAATGATGCAGCAGTATGTGGAGACGAAAGAACAATATAAGGATTGTATTCTTTTTTATCGTTTGGGTGACTTCTATGAAATGTTCTTTGAGGATGCCTTAGTAGCTTCTAAGGAATTAGAGATAACCTTAACCGGGAAAAATTGCGGACAAGAAGAACGTGCTCCAATGTGCGGGATACCTTATCATGCCGCAGAAGGCTATATTTCTAAGTTAATTGGGAAGGGATATAAAGTTGCGATCTGTGAGCAAGTAGAAGATCCTAAGTTAGCAAAAGGAATTGTAAAACGAGAGGTTATCCGTATCGTTACTCCTGGAACGAATCTAAATACCCAGACATTAGATGAAACGAGAAATAACTATCTTATGGGAATTATCTTTACCGAGGAATTTTGCGGTATATCAACGGTTGATATCACAACGGGTGATTACTACGTAACTGAGGTCGATAATAACCGTAAGATTTTAGATGAAATATATAAATATGCACCTTCGGAAATTGTTTGTAACCCAGAATTTTTTCAATGTGGGCTGGATATTGAAGATTTAAAAAATAGATATCAAATAGCAGTATCAACCTTTGAGGACTGGTATTATGACACCGAACAGAGTGTTAAGACATTGAAGGAACATTTTAAAGTAGGATCTTTAGATGGTCTTGGATTAAAAGATTATTCTGTCGGTGTAAATGCAGCTGGTGCTATCTTAAAGTACCTTTATACCACGCAGAAGAATTCACTTAGTCATTTGACACATATTACACCATATATCACAAGCCGCTATATGGTGATAGATAGTTCCAGTAGAAGAAATCTAGAATTGACGGAGACACTTCGTGAAAAGCAAAAACGAGGGTCTCTTCTTTGGGTTTTAGATAAAACCAAAACAGCTATGGGGGCTAGAATGCTTCGTAGTTTTGTGGAACAGCCACTTATTACAATCGATGAGATTTCAGCTCGTTATGATGCAATTTCAGAGCTGAATGACAATGTGATAACTCGGGAAGAAATACGAGAATACTTAAATTTTATTTATGATTTGGAACGCTTGATGGGGAAAATCAGCTATAAGAGTGCAAATCCAAGAGATTTAATCTCTTTTGCTTCTTCACTATCCATGCTTCCACATATCAAATACTTGTTATCAACCTGCGAATCCACATTGTTAAAACAAATTCATGAAGAGATGGATGCCCTTAGTGACCTGCAAAGTTTAATTGATCGTTCTATTGCAGAAGAACCACCGATTGGAATCAAAGAGGGTGGCATCATAAAAGAAGGTTTCCATACCGAAGTTGATACCCTTAGAAAAGCGAAAACCGAAGGGAAAGTATGGCTTGCTGAACTGGAAGCGAAAGAAAAAGAGCAGACAGGGATTAAGAACCTTAAGGTGAAATACAATCGTGTCTTTGGTTATTATCTTGAAGTAACGAATTCTTATGCAAATCTGGTTCCGGAAAACTGGATTAGAAAGCAAACGTTATCAAATGCTGAGCGTTATACAACACCAGAACTTAAGGAATTAGAAGATAAGATTTTAAATGCAGAGGATCGTTTATTTTCTCTTGAGTATGATTTATTTGCTGAAATTAGAGATCAAATCGCCAAAGAAGTAAAGCGTATTCAAAAAACTGCAAAAGCAGTAGCGAATATTGATGCGTTTGCTTCACTAGCCTATGTTGCAGAACGGAATCAGTTTATCCGTCCTGAATTAAATACCAATGGAAAAATTGATATAAGAGAGGGTAGACATCCGGTTGTAGAACAAATGATACCAAACGATATGTTTGTGTCAAATGATACTTATCTTGATAATGAAGAGAAAAGAGTTTCCATTATCACCGGACCTAATATGGCTGGTAAATCAACCTATATGAGGCAAACTGCGTTAATTGTATTAATGGCTCAGGTAGGAAGCTTTGTTCCGGCCTCTTATGCAAACATTGGGATTGTTGACCGTATATTTACCAGAGTGGGTGCGTCCGATGATTTAGCAAGTGGTCAGAGTACCTTTATGGTTGAGATGACTGAGGTAGCGAATATCCTTCGAAATGCTACGAAGAACAGTTTATTAATCTTAGATGAAATTGGCCGTGGTACGAGTACTTTTGATGGACTAAGTATTGCATGGGCAGTGATTGAACATATCAGTAACACATCCTTACTAGGTGCTAAGACATTATTTGCGACGCATTACCATGAGTTAACAGAATTAGAGGGAAAGATTTCTGGAGTTAATAATTACTGTATCGCTGTGAAAGAACAAGGAGAAGATATTGTCTTTCTTCGAAAGATTATTGGCGGTGGTGCGGATAAGAGCTATGGAATTCAGGTTGCGAAACTTGCTGGTGTTCCAAGCTCAGTATTAGCAAGAGCAAGGGAAATTGTTGAGAAGCTAAGTGAGAATGACATTGCAGAAAAAGCAAGACATATTGTATCTGCTGCGGAAATTTCCAATACCTCTGAAGTGGATACCACTAAAGTGAATACCACTAAAGTGAATTCCACATCAGTGGAAGGCAATAAGGAGTCTATAGAACAGCCAAGAACCTTTGGGCAGATGTCGTTGTTCCTTTCAGAAGATACAAAACAGAAAAAATCTTCTTCCGATTTTTCTGAGAAGTTATTACAGGAAATAAATCAATTTGATCTAGCCAATATGACACCAGTAGAAGCATTGTTAAAATTAGATAAATTACAGAAAAAAATTCGGTCCCATACTTAAAAAAGCGATGGCGGTTTGGGAAATTTGAAAGAAAGGAGGGGACTATGGCAAAGATAGCACTATTAGATCAAGGTACGATTAATCAAATCGCAGCAGGTGAAGTAGTGGAACGACCTGCCTCCGTAGTAAAAGAATTAATTGAAAATGCTATTGATGCAGGGGCTACCGCAGTTACCGCTGAGATTAAGGATGGCGGGATCAGTTTTATTCGAATCACAGACAATGGAGCAGGAATAGTAAAGGATGACATTCCATTGGCTTTTCTTAGACATTCCACGAGCAAAATTCAGAGTATTGAAGATTTATTAACAATTGGCAGCCTTGGGTTTCGTGGAGAGGCATTATCCAGTATCGCATCTGTAGCTCAGGTAGAGCTTGTTACGAAAACAAGAACTGCTTTTACTGGGATACGATATCTAATTGAAGGCGGGGAAGAACAGAGCATGACAGAGATTGGATGCCCTGACGGAACCACGTTCATTGTTCGTAACTTATTTTTTAACACTCCTGCAAGAAGAAAATTCTTAAAATCTACGATGACGGAAGCGTCCTATATCAGTGACTTGATGGAACGCCTTGCTGTTTCGCATCCGGATATATCCTTTAAGTTCATTAATAATAACAAGACGGTTCTTCATACGTTTGGAAACAGTCAATTAAAAGATATTATTTACCATGTCTATGGCAGAACAATAGCTGCAGAAGTTGTTACGGTTGAGAATGGAAATGAACATATCAGTATCAGTGGATTTATTGGAAAACCAATCATCTCTAGAGGAAATCGTAATTATGAAAACTATTTTATTAATGGCAGATATATAAAAAGTAATATTATCAATAAAGCGATTGAAGAGGCATACCGTCCATATTCTATGCAACATAAATATCCATTTACTGCAATACATTTTAGCATCAACCCAGAATATATTGATGTTAATGTTCATCCAACGAAGATGGAGGTTCGATTTCATAATTTTGAAGAACTTTATCAGTTAACTTTGAATACCATAAGGAATGCTCTTAACCGAACGAATATGATTCCAAAGGTTAGCTTATCGGAAGAAAAGGAATCTGTAAAAAAAGTGACAGTGAGTGCTCCAGAACCTTTTGAAGAAAATCGAAGAAAGTTAGAGAAGGAAGCACGCGAGCATAGCCAAACGATGGATTATCAAGTGTCAAAGGAAAGATATGCATCAAGTAATCAAACACAGATAAATCCAAAGAAAGAAATTGACCCTGAGATTAAGGAAACAGAAATTGGCCGATTAAGAGAAGTAACTCTTCAAAGCAATTTTAAAGATAGAGAAGAACAGAAGTTAGATGCAAGTGATTACTGGAATAAGAAAGCGGCTGATATTACTCCATGTAAGGAAAGCCCTTATGTTCAGAATACTACAATTCCTTCGAATGAAGCGAAGAGCACTATAATTTCTTCATCTGAAACAAATAACAATACAATTCCTTCGTCTGAAGCAAGTGACACTATAAATCCTTCATCCGAAGCAAGCAACACTATAATTCCTTCGAACGAAACAAAAAACAAACCTTCTGTAACCTATGACATAAAGGAAGAAACGGAACCAAGTATTATAGCGGAAGAAATCAGTCAGATATCGTTATTTCCCAAAAAAGAGGAAATAATTGAGAAAGAGATTTTACCAAAGGAGCTCTCACTTTTATCGCAAGAAGGAATAAAACAAGCTCGTATTATTGGCCAAGCATTTAAAACTTATTGGTTTATAGAACTTGAAAATCAATTATATATCATAGATCAACATGCTGCTCATGAAAAAGTTTTGTATGAGTCTACGATGAAACGATTAAAGGAGAAGGAGACGATGTCTCAGCAACTCTGTCCTCCGATTATCCTTACCTTAAGTCTTAGGGAGGAAGAAGCAATCAAAACGCATCAGGAATTTTTAAGTATGCTTGGTTTTGAAATTGAGCCATTTGGTGGGAAAGAGTATGCAGTCAGTGCAGTTCCATCCGATATGTTTGGACTTGCTGGAGAACGTTTATTAATCGAGTTTATTGATGACTTAGTAGAAGAGATTTCAAGAGGTACTCCTGATGTGATTTTAGAAAAGATTGCATCGCTATCATGTAAAGCAGCAGTAAAAGGAAATTACAATTTAAGCGTAGAAGAAGCGAACGAGTTATTGAAACAATTATTAACTCTTCAAAATCCTTTTCATTGCCCGCATGGGCGTCCAATTATCATTTCGATGACGAAGTATGAATTGGAGAAAAAATTTAAGCGAGTGCTATAGCAATAACTAAAGAGGTTAAAAGTTATTGCTATAGCAATAACTAAAGAGGTGAAAAGTTATTGCTATAGCAATAGCTAGATAGGTGAAAATAAGTGAAAACAAGTGATAAGTTATTGCTATAAGAAATTGAGGTGAGTTAGTTGCAACCATTGGTCATTCTAACGGGACCGACGGCAGTTGGAAAAACAAAATTATCGATTGATCTAGCAAAAAAGATCAATGGAGAAATCATATCTGCTGATTCCATGCAGGTTTATCGCCATATGGACATCGGAACAGCAAAAATCACTCCAGAAGAGATGGAGGGTGTGACACATTATCTTGTGGATGAATTTGAACCAGACGAAGAATTTAGTGTGGTAAAGTTTCAAGAGTGTGCAAAGAAGGCAATTAGAGAGAGCTATTCAAAAGGAAAACTCCCGATTATCGTAGGGGGAACTGGTTTTTATATTCAAGCTGTCTTAAAGGATATAGACTTTACAGAAAATGATTCAGATTCACCGTATCGGCAGGAACTTGAAGAGTTTGCTAAAACTGAGGGCGCGATAAAATTACACGATATATTAAAGCAATGTGACCCGGCAGCAGCCGAAGCAATTCATCCTAATAATATAAAACGTACAATACGGGCAATCGAGTATTTTAAATTAACCGGAGAGCCAATCTCAAAACATAATGAGGAACAAAGTGGAAATGAATCACCTTATCAATATGCCTATTTTGTTTTAAATAATGACCGTGAAATACTGTATGATAACATCAATCTTCGAGTTGATAAGATGCTTGACTCTGGTTTGGTGAAGGAAGTTGAATGGTTAAAAGGTCAAGGATATGATCGTTCTCTTGTTAGTATGCAAGGATTGGGATATAAGGAAATTTATGCCTATCTGGAAGGGGAATGCTCCCTTGAGGAGGCAGTTTATTTATTAAAAAGAGACACTAGACATTTCGCTAAGAGACAGATTACTTGGTTTAAACGAGAACAGGATGTAATCTGGTTATCGAAGAAGGATTATAGTAGTGAAGATGACATTCTCACTGAAATGGTACAAATACTAAAAGAAAAAGAAATATTATAGTAGCGAGAAACGTCGCTATATACGTATAAGCATTGTAAGGAATATACGTATGACTGGAGGAAAGATGAACAACGAAACAAATAAGAAGAAAATCTCGGCGATGTATCATGATTTAAAGATAAACAAAGAAGTACAAGATTTTTGTGAGGATACTCTTCGTAGTTTAAAAGAGCGTTTTGATAGAATTGATGAAGTGGCTGAATATAATCAGTTAAAGGTATTAAAAGCAATGCAGGATAATCGAGTATCGGATACCCATTTTGCTGCCACCACAGGATATGGTTATAATGATTTAGGTAGAGATACGTTAGAGGACGTATATGCTGCGGTTTTTCATGCAGAATCAGCATTAGTCAGACCACAATTGGTCAGCGGTACTCATGCTTTAACAATTGCTTTATCTGGTAACTTACGTCCCGGAGATGAGATTTTATCACCGGTTGGAAAACCATATGATACGTTAGAAGGTGTAATTGGTATTACCGAATCTAGAGGATCATTAAAGGAATATGGAATAACGTATGCTCAAGTAGACTTATTACCAGATGGCGGTTTTGATTATGAGAATATCAAAAATAGTATCAATAATCGCACCAAGTTAGTCACTATACAACGTTCCAAAGGTTACCAGACTAGACCAACGTTATCCGTAGAACAAATCGGTGAATTAATTACATTTGTAAAAAGTATCAAACCAGATGTAATCTGTATGGTTGACAATTGCTATGGCGAATTTGTGGAGACAATCGAACCAACCGATGTTGGTGCGGACCTTTGTGTAGGTTCTTTGATTAAGAATCCAGGTGGTGGTTTAGCACCAACAGGAGGCTATATTGTAGGAAAAACAGAATACGTTGACAATGCTGCTTTTCGATTGACTGCACCGGGGCTTGGAAAAGAGGTTGGTGCAACTCTTGGGATTAATCAAATATTGTATCAAGGATTTTTCTTAGCTCCAACCGTTGTAGCTGGTGCTTTAAAAGGTGCTATCTTTGCTGCAAATATCTATGAAAAATTAGGATTTCCTGTTATACCAAATGGCACGGAAGAGCGTTTCGATATTATTCAGGCGGTTACTCTTAATTCACCGGAAGCAATTGTTGAATTTTGCAAGGGGATACAGGCAGCAGCACCAGTTGATTCTTACGTGACTCCGGAACCTTGGGCAATGCCTGGTTATCACTCTGAGGTTATTATGGCAGCAGGTGCGTTTGTTCAAGGCTCATCGATTGAGCTATCTGCGGATGCTCCAATTGAACCGCCATATGCAGTGTATTTTCAAGGTGGATTAACTTGGTATCATGCCAAATTTGGAATTATGATGTCCTTACAAAAGCTAGTAGAAGCTGGGCTTGTTAAGTTGTTTTAAATAGTGTTATTTTGTGATATAAAACACCCAATTCCACAATTTGTAGTGTACAAATATAGAGGGATATGGTATTATAAAAGGTGATTTAGTAGGTAGCATGTGTAAAAAAACAGCATCGCTGTGAGATCTTCAGAATTAAATTAGTTGTGAAAATGTTGCAAAAGAATGGAGAAAAACATGGCAAGACTAGCGGGAAAGAACGGATGGACTTTACTGATCTTTTTATTATCAGGTGTTGTGCTTGGTGGATTTTTAGGTTATTTAGCAAAGGATGTCTCTTGGCTTTCATGGCTTAATTTTGGACAAGAATTTGGTCTTGGTTCACCGGACGGCACCGGTATAACAAGTCTTAATCTTGGCGTTATAATCTTATCTTTTGGTTTTCGCATTAAGATTACCATTGCAAGTATTATAGGTATGATCATATCCATATTGATATACCGTAAACTGTAAGCTTAACTACTTGGAGAGAGTAGATTGGAGCTAAAATGAAACAGTTTTTTTCTATGAAGGATCTTCCAGCTTCGGAACGTCCTTATGAAAAATGTGAAAGTGACGGGGCAGCCGCTCTGTCTGATGCCGAATTGATTGCAGTGATTCTTCGAACTGGCTCTAAAGAAACACGTTCTACAGAACTTGCTGCGAAGATATTAAGTTATTCGAATACTTATCCCGGTCTTCGTGGAATTTCACGTATGACACAAAAAGATTTTATGAGTATTCATGGAATTGGTAGAGTGAAAGCAATTCAGCTTCTTTGTTTAACAGAATTATCGATTCGTATGGCGAAAGCAACCTTTGCTGATGGGATACGTTATACTGATCCAAATTCTGTAGCGGAGTATTATATGCAGGAGATGAGAAGCTTAAAAACCGAACAATCACGCTTGCTAATGTTTGATACGAAAAGTAAGTTACTTCGTGAGGAGATCATATCGATAGGAACAGTAAATGCATCTATCATGTCGCCAAGAGAAATATTTTTATTAGCAGTGAAGTATGAAGCTGTCTATATCATATTGCTCCATAATCATCCTAGTGGTGACCCTACCCCTAGTAAAGAGGATATTGCGGTTACCAAAAGAATGAAGGAAGCAGGAGAATTACTTGGAGTAACACTTATGGATCATATTATTATTGGCGACAATAGATATATAAGTTTAAAGGAACAGGGAATAATACTAGCTTATTGAAACATGTTTTTTGTTTTAATAAGATAAGACTATGGAAAACCACTTATGGGAATCCGATTATCAGAACACGATTTTAGTTCCGATAGAAAACTTCCCAAGTAAGTAATGTAGTTTAGTAATTGGAAGGGAGACTTACTATGGCCGCAAAATTGTTTGGCATTGATTTTGGGACAAGCACCATTAAGATATATAAGAAAAACGAAGGCGTAATCTTTGATGCGAAAAACATCATTGCGATAGCAGATAAAAAACGTGTCATCGCAATTGGTGATGAAGCCTTTGAGATGTATGGGAAAGCGCCAAGCAATATCGAGGTTGATTATCCTGTTAGGAGTGGTGTTATTGCAAATATTGAAAATATGTTAGCTCTTTTAAATCATGCCTTTGACCAGCTAGGAAAAAAGCATGGTAAGTTTACGGGCGCTGAATTCTTAGTAGCTACACCAACAGATATCACAGAAGTAGAGAAAAGAGCTTTTTTTGACTTAGTAGCAAACTCAAACGCAAAAAGTAGAAAAATTCGTATTGTAGAAAAACCAATTGCAGACGCTTTGGGTGCTGGTCTTAATGTGACGAAAGCACGAGGTGTTATGATTGTAGATATTGGTGCAGATACAACGGAAGTCTCAATCATGTCGTTAGGTGGCATTGTATTAAGTAAATTAATACCAGTTGGTGGTAATAAATTCGATGAATCTATTATTCTTAATGTAAAGAAACAATATAATTTATACATCGGTCATAAGACAGCCGAAACGATTAAAAAAGAATTAGCTTGTGCTTTAAAAGGTGAAGAAAAAACAATAAAGGTATATGGTCGAGATGTGGTTACAGGCCTTCCAATGGAGAAGGAAATCACCTCCTCCTTTGTCTATGAGACGATATCAGAACATCTATTGTCTATCATAGATGCCATGCGTATTATCTTAGAGAGAACTCCACCAGAGATTTCTTCTGATATTATCGACCTTGGTATCTATATTACCGGCGGTTCTGCCAATATCAAATATCTCGATCAGTTGATGTCCCATGACACCGACCTTAAAATTAATATTTGTAATGATTCTGCCAATACAGTAGTGAATGGACTTGGTAAAATTATAGAAGATCCTAAGCTAAGTTCTTTGGCACTCACTATAAAGCAAACCTATTATGGAGTATAGTATACTACAGGTACACATAAAAAGCTTATTATGCGCAAAATCATGCGCAGGAAAAGGGGTTAATGGTAAAGAATGAGAAGGAAAACGCCTAAGATTTCAATTCAGCCCAAACATGTGCTGACTTTTTGTACAGTGGTATGCCTGATATTGATTTTCTTATCATTTCGATA
>DPVV01000258.1:0-884 GCA_003526525.1 Lachnoclostridium phytofermentans
AGAGTTATATCGTTTTCTTTATGAATAACTTATCACATAGGTAAACTAAGTAGCTTGGCATAATAAAAATTTTAAAAAGAGATGATTCCTATATAAAGTGGTCCCCTTATCAAGGATATTTACCATTTTATTAAGGTCTCATCTCTTTTTTAGCGATTAGTGAAGACTATTCACTCCAACGTTTCAGTGTCTTATAATAAGTGAGCATATCTTTTCTCACTTCATCGACTGTTTTCCCCTCTCCTTCTTTATAGACAAAGGGAATACAAAACTCTACCATTTCTTCCATTGATTGATTTGATACAAAATTTCCATCCTTATAGCAGTAAATACAATACTCCTCATTCTTACTGCCATTCGCATTTGTTGCGAACTCCTCTTCCTTTGTAAGTGGCATAGCACATGATTGACATACCTTTCCTTCCATATAAGCCTCCTTTTTTAATCTACTATTCTTTACTCATAAAACTTTTATAGAACCTATGAAGCACGATACCTTAGTTTTATAGTTATATTATAGATACAGAAATATGACAACATATGTCATATTAAAAAACATCTTTTTCATCATAATAAAACTCTCGATAAAAATTCACCTAACGAATAAAAATTTTCAGGAAATCAACTTCTTCTGATTCTATCAGACAGCATTTTAATGAGCAGGAACTTCATTAAAGTAATACTTTCCATAGCATGCAGTTACACTTTAAATTACCTTGATTAAAGATTCCTAATTTTCTCTCATATGCTATTTTCTCCAACTATGTTATAATAATCTATAAATAGTACTTAAATAGCACTTTAACAGTTCTTAAAAGTACTAAAAGTATTTAAAGAATACTCAAACATTACTTTTAACAAGTAAAAGCTCGCTTCGCGAACTT
>DPVV01000258.1:1001-21857 GCA_003526525.1 Lachnoclostridium phytofermentans
CGAACTTTTCTTATCATGAATAATTAAAAAGGTTACAAAGAAAGGACACAGATGATTACTAAATATTGTTTTGGAACTCCATTTGAAACTGAAGCTGTACCAGTGAAATTAAATTCAACTACTGTTACCTCTTCTAATTTTACAAAAGAAGACTCTACCGATAAGTTTTCTTTACCTATTTCTATAAAAGCAGATCATAATTTTTCCCTGGAATATGATATGGCGAAAGATGACATTGTTTACGGCCTTGGTGAAGCAAACCGTGGAATTAATAAGCGGGGTTATCAATACATAAGCAATTGCACTGATGATCCAAATCATACAGAAAATAAATTCTCACTTTATGGAGCACATAACTTCATAATCATTGATGGAAATACATGTTTTGGTCTTTTTATTGATTATCCTGGGAAACTTACCTTTGATATTGGATATTCCTCTTACTCGAAGTTACGTATCGTAGCAGAAGAAGCAAATCTTTATCTTTATGTTATCTCAGGTAAAAGCTCTTATGACATCGTAAAACAATTTCGTGAAATGATTGGCGAATCCTATCTTCCTCCCCTTTGGGCATTTGGTTATCAACAATCTCGTTGGGGATATAAGACAGCGAGTGATATAAGGACTGTTGCCGATGAATATCAAAAGCATGGAATTGGACTTGATGCCATCTACATGGATATTGATTATATGGAACAATATAAAGATTTTACGATTGATGAAGAAAAATTTCCGAATTTTACAGAGTTTGTTGCTGAAATGAAGGAAAGAAACCTACATCTAGTTCCTATTATTGATGCTGGTGTAAAAATAGAAGATGGGTATTCCATCTATGAAGAGGGTGTCGCAAATAATTACTTTTGCAAACGAGAAGATGGCACTGACTTCATTGCAGGTGTTTGGCCTGGTGATACTCATTTTCCTGATTTTTTTAAGAAAGATACCAGAGAATGGTTTGGCAATAAATATCGGACTTTACTTGATAAAGGAATTGATGGTTTTTGGAATGATATGAATGAACCAGCTATCTTTTATTCTAAAGAAGGGTTAGATGATGTATTTGAACAAATTAAAAAAATGCAATACAATGAATTAGACCTTTCGAATTTCTTCCACTTAAGATATCTCATAGATTCCTTACAAAACAATGAAGAAGATTACAAGAGATTCTATCACGATGTGGAAGGAAAGAAAGTTCGCCACGATAAAGTCCATAATTTATATGGTTATTACATGACACGTGCGGCAGGTGAAGCATTCCAAAATTTAAATAATGCTAAGAGAATCCTTTTATTCTCTCGTTCCTCTTATATCGGTATGCACCGCTATGGTGGCATCTGGACTGGAGATAACCAATCTTGGTGGTCACATCTTCTATTAAATATCAAGATGATGCCATCACTAAATATGTGTGGTTTCCTATATAGTGGTGCGGATTTAGGTGGGTTTGGTAGTGATGTGACCCGAGACTTGATGCTAAGATGGCTAGCTTTTGGCATCTTTACTCCTCTTATGAGAAATCACTCTGCAATTGGCACAAGAAATCAAGAATGTTATGAATTTGAATCAACAGAAGAATTTAAGCATCTAATTGGAATTCGCTATCGTCTCATTCCATACCTATATAGTGAATTTGTAAAGTCTGTGAAAAAGAACGAAATGCTCTTTCGACCACTTGCTTTTGATTATCCAAATGATTCATTGGTTCGACATATCGAAGATCAATTAATGTTAGGTGATGGACTAATGATAGCCCCAGTTTATACCCAAAATGCTACGGGACGCTATGTCTATCTTCCAGAGGATATGCTATATCTAAAGTTCACAAAAGACTCTGCTTTTAGTATGGAAGTACTCACAAAAGGTCATCATTATATCGAAGTTGACTTATCAGAAGTTCCTTTGTTTGTTAAAGAAAATCATATTCTGCCACTAGCAAAAACAGCAGAGAACACAGCAACCTTAGACCGTAAAAGCTTTACTCTATTATGCTACTTAACAAAGGAAGCTTCTTATGAATTTTATGACGATGACGGAATTACACTTCCTGCAGATGGTACAACAACCCTCTTAACGATTGATTGTCCTAATGCAGCACAGATTGTAAATTCTGAGTTTCAATTTTCCTAAGACATTACTTGCTAGCTTTTTTAACATACCAACTTACAGCAAGCATTTCTATCTTAATAGGATAATGGAATAATAAACTGATAATGGTTTAGTGAACTGATAATGGTTTAATAAACTGAAAAAGGCTTAGTGAACGTAATGGTTTAATAAACTAAAAAAGGCTTAGTGAACTGTAATGGTTTAATAAACTGAAAAAGGTCCTTGAAAACTGCTAATATACAGTTTCAAGGGCCTTTTTAATAAGTGATTACTCTATGTAAATCACTCTTGTACAAATACTTCCTTTGTCTGACCACAGATAGGGCATTCGTAATCATCTGGTAATTCTTCAAATGGAGTTTCTCCATCATATACCCATTGGCATACGGAGCAAACATATTGTACTTCTTGACTCATATTATCACCTCCTTTCAATGTACTGCCAGCCTATGGCTTACTTTCCATTTTAAATTAGGGTAATCTTTATCGGTTATTGATAATTGTTTCTAAGATTCTCTCTTCTAGCATCTCAAAACAAATAGTCAATGAGTATCTATACAAGAAAACGTACACTTCTCAGACTTTTCCTTGTAATGAATGAATAGTCTCTTATATACTCAAATTAAAATATGCGATTATAGACTCCTATATGAATGTTACATAATATCAAGGTGAAATTTAGATTTCTTAATAACTTATAAAATCTCTATAGCATTTTGACACTGTTCCTTAGGTTATGGTATAATACTCGATGGTTCTTCCAATTGTATATCAAATCAGTAAAAAAAACAACTAATTTGAATATATTTTGGTAACAGTACCAATAATTTTTGGTATAGCAATCTTTGCTAAAACCAAAGATTAATCGTTATTATAAGGTGCTAAAGCACCAGAATAGAGGTTACTATGAGAACAGTATTGGTTGTATTGGCAATTACGATTTTCTTAATTATATCACTGCCATTCTATTTGATTTCCCTCATTATTGGCCTATTTAATAAACATGCCAAAATAAGATTTTCCCAAACAGCAGCTAAGATTTTTTTCCGTATTATATGTATTTTCTCAGCTACTAAATTCAAGGTTTTAGGTCGTGAAAATCTTCCTTCTAAGGAAGCAGTTTTGTATACTGCTAATCATCGAGGCTTAGCTGATATAGCCGTAGCTTACATTACGTTACCTACTCTAACAGGCTTCGTAGCAAAGAAAGAAATGGAAAAGGTTCCAGTTATGAGCTGGTGGATGAAAAACCTCAATTGTCTATTTCTTGATCGTGAAAACCCGAGAGAGGGGTTAAAAACCATTTTAACAGGTGTAGAAAACATAAGAGAAGGTTACTCTATGTTTATTATGCCAGAGGGCACAAGAAATTGCGAAGAAGAAATGTTACCATTCAAAGAAGGAAGCTTTAAAATGGCTGAAAAAACTGGTTGTGCCATCATCCCAGTTGCAATCACAAACTCCGATTCAGTTTTTGAACGCCAATTTCCATGGGTTAAAAAAGCAACTGTCATCATTCATTATGGTAATCCAATTTATCCAAATGATTTACCAAAAGAAGAACGTAAATTCATCGGTAACCATGTTCGTAATGTTATCGAAACTATGTTAGAAGAGGATAAAAAGTTAGTACATTAAAACTTACTTGAAAAATTATTTTTCTATTTCTTTTTTTATAGTTTAATGTTAAAATAATATCTATGGCTTTCTTGTACAACCTAAGAAAAGAAGGCTGTTTCGTGATATTACATAACGAAAGGAGGTAGTCATATGCAAACATGGACAATTGTAATGTTAGTCATTTTAGCAATCTTAGTTGTTCTCTTTGTTGCTTTACTTATATATGGAAGAAAGATGCAAAAGAAACAGGAGGCATCTCAAGCAGATATTCGTGCTGGTGCGCAGTCATTTTCAATCTTAGTCATTGATAAAAAACGTATGCGTATTAAAGATGCCGGGTTCCCGCAGATTGTACTAGACCAAACACCAAAGTATCTTCGCCGTTCAAAAGTTCCGGTTGTAAAAGCAAAAATCGGTCCTAAAGTAGCAACTTTAATGTGTGAAGAAAAGGTTTTTGACCTAATCCCAATAAAGAAAGAAATCAAGGCTGTTATTAATGGTATCTACATTCTTGATGTAAAAGGCCTCCGTGGCGGTTTAGAACAACGCCCGGTTAAGCAAAAATTCTTTAAGAAAATGAAGTCAAAAATAACAAAAAAGAACTAATTGTATGAAATGTTTATCAAAACGTAGAGGAATAAGAAAAATCATGAAACGATAGATAAACAATAAAAATTTGTTTTTTAAAAAAAGGTTGTTTAACATAAATCAGTTCCTAGGGAACTTGATTTAACATGTTAAACAGCCTTTTTCGATATCTATCTTTCTCTTTCGGTAATCCTTACTTTCAGATTACATTCTGATACATATTGATAATTAATATCCAATGCATAGAACAACTCAACAATAATTTCTTTCTCATTTTCCACAATATCAATTGATTTCGTAGTAACACCTATCATCAAATCACCATACGGAGTCGTATAATAATTCATATGACTTTTTCCAAGTTCGAATACCATATGGGAAGCTGCCTCCCCTTTTTTAGTTAACTCTACTTGATTTTTTGAAATCTTTAACGTACATCGCACCGTTTTATCTGGTGCACTCTCCTGATCTAACAATTCGTCATACAATACAAAATGTTTTCCATTGCGAAAATAGTATTCACCAAGACTAATCACTTCAATGGCTTCTTCTTGTTCAGTCTCATATTGTAAGCCGGCAATCGATACAATTACCTCTTTTGTCATGCTTTCGGTTACCTTTCCAATACAATTTCTATTCAAAAGTCTTTATGTTAACATCCTTCGTTTCAATAATTTCACATGGTAGTATGGTATTTGCAAAGTTAAGGAATTTTTCTGCACCATCGCTGACAAAAAAGGAATGTTCTGGTGTCTTTGTTTCTTCCGATAACAATTTCTGCTCTGCTAATACTTGCTTTAAGGTTCTGGCGGTTTCATAAGCTGGATTCACTAATTCAATTTCATCACCAACTACCTCACGAATCACCTTGCGAAGCAAAGGATAGTGAGTACAACCAAGAATTAAGGTATCAATATCTTTATATAATAGTTCTTGTATATATCTACTTACAACTTCCTTCGTAATTGGATCATTAATCCAACCTTCTTCCACCAAAGGTACAAATAAAGGACAAGCCTTACCAAACACTCGAAGATCGGGACGAATTTCTCCTAAAAACTCATTATAAATACCACTTCGTATCGTACCCTCGGTAGCAATTACACCAATATTACCATTTTTTGTTGTCTCAGCTGCTACTTTGGCACCCGGATTAACAACACCGATGATTGGTATCTCAATTTCTTTTCTCACTGTTTCAAGAGCTAAGGCACTCGCTGTATTACATGCTATCACAATTGCTTTAACATCCTTCGACAATAAAAAACGAATGATTTGCCTGGAGTACATCGTTATAGTTGCCTTTGACTTACTACCGTATGGTAAACGAGCAGTATCTCCAAAATATATAATTTGTTCCTTAGGTAATTGATTCATAATTTCCTTGGTTACCGTAAGTCCACCAATACCAGAATCAAAAACTCCAATTGCAGATTTATTTGACATATTGTCCCTCCATACAGCTTACTTCATATTTCTTGTAAATGCTGTTTGAATTAATTTTTCCACTAGTTGTGGCTTAGCAATCCCTTTTGCTTCCCATAACATAGGGTACATACTGATTGATGTAAATCCTGGAAGAGTATTGATTTCATTAAATACAATTTCATTGGTTTCATTTTCTAAGAAGAAGTCTACTCTTGATAAGGAATAACCATCAACCGCACGGAATATCTTTACCGCTGCATCGCTGACTTCCTGTGCCTTACCCTCTGGTAGCTCTGGTGAAATAATAGTTTTAGATTCTGTATTGTTATACTTTGCATCATAGTCGTAAAACTCTGCTGCTGCCAAAATCTCACCAACTCCTGATGCTTTCGCCTCCATACCACCAAGCACTGCACACTCGATTTCTCTTCCCACTATAGTTTCCTCTACTAATATCTTGCGGTCATGCTCTGCAGCTTCTTTTAATCCAGCAATTAATTCATCTTGGGTTTTAGCTTTTGTAATCCCCTTAGAGGAACCAGCATTGGATGGTTTAATGAATACTGGATAGGATAAACGATTCTCTATTCGCTCTACTACCTTACTCATCTCCTCCAATTCCTTCGCATACACTGGCTCATAAGCCGCTTGACGTATACCAAGGCTATCCACAATAATCTTAGTATATAATTTATCCATGGATACTGCACTTGCAAGAACACCACAACCCACATATGGAACCCCAGCTAGTTCAAGCAATCCTTGGACGGTACCATCTTCACCGAATAATCCGTGTAATACTGGGAATACAACATCTACTTTTTGATATTCTACTTTATTATCTTCCATAATCAAAAGGCTTGGTTTACTTCTATCTGGAGAAAGAATCGCGGTCTTTTTCCCATTTCTCCAAACTCCGCTTGTGATGTCTTCTACACTTTCTGTAAGTAACCACTTTCCATCTTTTGTGATGCCTACCAATACAATATCATAATGATCAAGATCAATATGATTTATAACCGTTACTGCTGAAACACATGATACCTCATGTTCTGAGGATTGCCCTCCAAACAAAACGACAATAGTCTTCTTATCCATGCAAGTCATCCTTTCTTTCTGTCTGCCTATCTATTCGAGTCCCACCTAAGTCGAATCTTATTCATTTAATTATAGTATGAAATTCATTTTTCCATTAACCTTTTTTATTATGACCAGAGAAAAGTTTGGGAAATATAATTTTTCTTATTTTATTAAATTTCATAATTTCATTGAAATCCATTATTTTCTAGGCTATGAATGTTATACTTTCCTATTACTATATACATTTTACACTCAATTAGTTATTAATTCAATGTTTTTATCTTGTGAACTACTGACCGTCTACAGCCAATGGGATTGCAATCTCATTATTTGCTGGTTTAAATCTCACATGTTAGGACATACTTTTAATAAAATCACGGAGATTCTTTTCATAAATTTTATAAAGGAGTATTGTTATGAGATTTGCAAATTTTATTAACCCTAATATGCATGAAACTTCTAATAGGAAGTCTTTCACTAAGAAATTATTTTTATCTTACATATTGCCTTTTTTACTTGCGTTTTTAATTACTTTATATGCCTTGTTCGGAGCCTTTGTATCATTTACAGGCTCACCAGCTATAAAAGAAAATCAGGCTCTTCTGCAGGAAGACTTAGCGAAACAAATACTGCGATTTCACATCCTTGGTAATAGTGACTCTGAGGAGGACCAGAATGTGAAGCTTTATGTAAAAGAAGGTATCATGACCTACTTAACACCACTCTTAAAGGATTGCTCGGACAAAGAAAGTACAACCAAGGTATTAATGAATCATCTAACAGATATAGAGAAAGAAGCCTCTAGGCTGCTAGCTATGAAAGGATATTACTATGGCGCTAGTGTTGCCCTTGATAAGGGTACATTCCCAATTAAAGTTTACGGAGACATCACTCTGCCAGCTGGTGAGTATGATGCTCTTAAAATAAAACTTGGAATGGCAGAAGGACGTAATTGGTGGTGTATTTTGTTTCCAAATCTATGCTTTGTTGATGCAACCTATACCGTAGTTCCGGAAGTTTCTAAGCAACAATTGAAAACCTTACTAACAGAAGAGGAATATACCTCAATTATCAAAGAAGAAAAGCCAAATGTTGTTGTGAAGTTTAAACTTTTGGATTTTTTATCAAAGCTATTTTAGATGTTTTTAGAAGCTCATTTGAGAATCCATCTTTGGAGAATGTCTGAATACTACTTGCAAAACCCTTTCCAGGCTAATATAATGGACAATATCAGGGTTATAACCACACGACAGGAGTTTTCAATGGATATTATTTCACTAAAGGCATATGCAAAAATAAATCTTGCACTCGATGTGATTGGCAAGCGTCCAAATGGATACCATGATGTCCGAATGATCATGCAGACTATCAAGTTGTATGATAAAATTACTATTAAGCCAACCACAAATCCAGATATCACGCTAAAGACAAATCTACACTTTTTACCAACCAATGAGAATAATATCGTATATGCGGCCTGTAAGCTGTTTAAGGAAACTTTTCAGATTAGCGACGGTTTTTACATTAATCTAGAGAAGAGAATTCCTGTTGCAGCCGGAATGGCTGGCGGAAGTTCCGATGCTGCTGCCACACTTTTTGGCTTAAATGAACTTTTCCAAACCAATCAAACTTTAGAAGATTTAATGAAGCTTGGCGTAAAGCTTGGAGCTGATGTTCCTTATTGTCTTCTACGCGGAACAGCGTTATCCGAAGGAATCGGTGAGGTCCTAACTCCTCTCCCTCCTGCACCTAACTGCTATTGTTTAATTGTAAAGCCGCCGGTCAGTGTATCTACCAAATTTGTGTATGAAAACCTTACGTTAGACGAGAACACCAAACATCCAAATATTGATGGGATGATAGAAGCAATTGAAAAACAAGATTTACATCAAATGTCCTCTCTTGTTTCTAATGTTTTGGAGTCCGTCACAATCAAGCATCATCCAGAAATTGAACGAATTAAAATGGATTTACTCTCACATGGTGCTCTTAATGCCTTAATGAGTGGAAGCGGTCCAACTGTCTTTGCCTTATTTGACAATCAAAAGACTGCTGAGCGTGCTTTTTATGAATATAAGGTTGGCCCTTACGGAAAACAAACTTTCTTAACACGATTTTTTGAATCTAAGAGTGTCAGCCCTTAATGGATATACTCTTATAAACAGACCAGTTGAAAGTACTTCAGATGCCTAACAACTATATTATTAATTCATATGATGACATAGTTACAATATTAATAATTCATAGTTCCATTATTTTATGAAAAGAACAAATTGTATCATCACCTAAGATTTTATATCTTGGAAAATGATGCGGTTTGTTCTTTTTTGTTCAAGACAAGGGAAAGTTCGCGAAGCGTACTTTCTCTTGCTCGGTGTGGGAGATTCCTACCAGGTACCATCTCTTTAGAAATCATCTTATACGAATGTTTTGTTCTCTTTACTCATAGCATATAATATCATTCACATTTTGCATTCATAACTACTTATCCAGGTTCATATAATGTGTTAGACGCAAACGTGGGACATTTAGAACACGAATAAAATGAGCAAGGAGGGAATTTACTTGGAACTCATTAAAAAGAACATACATATGAATAAGCTGAAATGTAAAAGTAATCTTCAAGTAACCTTTGACGATGATTTCAATGTACCGGATAGTAAACCAGACATTAGTAAATTAATTAAGTCGCAGGGGGAAATCAAATTTAACGATCAGAAAATAAACAATGGTAAACTCTATGCAAATGGCTCGCTGCATTTTCAGGTATTATATTTAAGTGATGAAACCAATCGTCCAATCCATAGCTTAAGTGGACAGATTCCTTTCGATGAAGTAGTTAACTTAAATGAATCCTGCAATCATGATACCGGAACATTAAAATACGAGATCGAAGACCTAACCGCTAGTATTATTAACTCCAGAAAACTTAGTGTAAAGGCTTTGGTTCGCTTAAGTGTTGCCGTAGAAGATTTGTATGATGAAGAAAGTGCTGTGTCTGTTGATGCCGAACCTGATGTACAATCCGTATCCAAAACAATTGACGTTACCAATATGGCTGTAAACAAAAAGGACAGCTATCGGTTCCGTGATGAGGTTGTTCTTCCATCTGGTAAGAGCTGTATCTCCGAAATTCTATATAATAATGTAGAATTGAAGAATGTCGATGTGCGTCTGTTGACAGATAAGTTCACTGCCAAAGGTGAAATTTCGCTGTTTGTCCTCTACATAGGGGATGGCGAAGACAGCCCAATGGAATACTATGAGGCTGATCTACCTTTTAGCTCAACCATTGACTGTAATGGCTGTACCGAAGATATGACTCCTGACATCTCACTTGATATCGTTGGTAACAACTTAAGTGTAAAACCAGATGCGGATGGAGAAGAACGAGTTCTTGACTTAGAAACAATCTTAGATGTTTCCATTAAGATTTATGAGGAAACTCAGATGCAAGTTCTTCAGGATATCTATTCTCCAATGAGGGAAATTACTCCTGTTTATAAGGAAGCTAATTATGAGAACCTTCTCATGCGTAATAACAATCGTGCACGCGTATCGGAAAGAATTCGATTAGATGAAGATAGTGCAAAACTATTACAGATTTGCCATGGAAATGGTACCGTTAAGATTGATGATATTATTCCTGTAGATAATGGATTAGAAGTAGAAGGCGTTATTGATCTTAGCATACTTTACATAAGCTCAGATGATGCAAGACCTTTACAAGCTATAAAAGCTGCTGTCCCATTTTCTCAAATGATAGAAATTCGAGACTTAAAGCCAAATAGCAGCTATGATGTAAAATCAAACCTTGAGCAAATCAACATTATGATGCTTGATAATTCAGAGGTAGAGGTAAAAGCTAGTGTTGTTCTTAACGTTATCGCATTTGACCGTTTAACCGAATCCTTTATGGTTGATTTCAAAGAAAGTCCTCTCGACTTAGCGGTGTTGCAAGCAATGCCAGGTATGATTGGATATGTAGTGAAACCTGGTGATAGCCTTTGGAAGATAGCAAAGAATTACCATACCACAGTTGACGCTATCAAAGATATTAATGATTTGGATTCAGAATCTATCAGTGCTGGGGATCATCTCTTAATTGTTAAGGAATTAGATCCTAGCTTTGGATAATTTTATAACAAGAAAAAGTACGCATCGCGATCTCTTCCTTGTCACGAACTATTAAAAAAGAGGAGCTGTTGCACTAGCGGTTAATAAACCGCAGTGCACAGCTCATTTTTTGGCTTTAATAAGGCTTGTTACACTAATTACTTAGTGCGTCAGACCTTTTTCTAATTAAGTAATGAACGATCACTCTAAACCGTCCTTCCACTTATTAAGCTTTTCAATCGTTGTATCTAAAGTTTTCTGGCATATCTCAGGAAGTTCGCCTCCCCAAGCTTTCGTAGCCTCTTTAAAGCCCTTTGTAACAGCATTAATCATGGTTTCTGCTTTGGAGGAATCATTTCCAGCCAGTGCTTTTGCAAAAGATACTAAACGTTCGGAGGTTTGTTCAACACCCCAATATCCATCTTCTGCAATTTCAGAAGCTGCCTTCGCAGCTGTTTCTGGGTCAACCGTTACTTTTCCTTCTCGAAGTAGAGCCCAAATATCTGTAGCATTCGTTACTTGCTCGCCTTGTTTTAATAACATTTTTTCAACTAACGAGCGAAGACTTGCTGTTCTTTGTTCTGCATCCGCTTTTAATCTTTCGATAGTTTCCCTATCCTGCTGCTTATTTGTTTTAATACCTTCGGACTTTTCATAAGTTGCAGCCACTGTTTCTTGATTCGACTCGTTCGTCGTGGAATTTTTCTTCTCTAATTCCGCTGATTCTGTTGACGCATAGGTGTTTCTTACACCCGTAACTCCGTTTACATTCATACAATACCCTCCTTGGTATACGTAGGGCTATAAACCCTAATAAAAAAGACATCAGTTACCGACCTAAACTTAGGTCTTATTTCTTATATCGGAAGGAATCGTAAAAATGTTTAACTCGATCTATGCTTACAAGAAAACTCCCAGGCCTCTTAGGTGGGAGATGATTCTAAACCTTCTAATGCTATTAGTACAGCAGTTGCATTCTTCATTGAAGCGGATAACACATGAACTGGTTCACTAATCTGCCCTAAGTTATGAGCATCAGAATCCAAAATTGCTCTACACTTTTGGAGATATGGATTATTAGGAATGAAAAGATCTCTGTTCTCCAGTTTTGTAAGCTCTACACAAGAAAACCTACTATCTGGAGGTAGAAACCCTAGGTTTGAAATCACACTATTTGAAGATTTATCAATATGAGCAGGAATCATAACCCCATGGTAAGCAGTTACTACATTATAGACATCAGAAAATCCGATGGTAGTCGCATTAATCAAAAGATACTCTTCACGTTCTAACACCAACTCATCTTCATCTACAACTAACTGATTTCCAAAGATACTTTCCTTATTCTTTACCTTTATTAAACGCTCATAGACATAAGAATCAAACATCATGGCATCTTCTAATTCCGCAAATAAGCAAATGACATGTACTTCCTCAGAAGTCGTTAACTCCATTCCTGGCAAGACTAAAATATTATTTTTCTTCCCAATCTCTATCGCAGCCTTACAGTTTCTACAGGTGTTATGATCGGTAATCGCTATCACATCCAGCCCCTTTAATGCCGCCATCATAACAATATTAGCCGGAGTCATATCGTCATCGGCACAAGGAGATAAGCAGGTGTGAATATGAAAATCATAGGTTAGAGGAATCACGTATGATTTGATATACTTGGTACGCTGCCTCAAAAATAGGTAGTTCGGTAGCTAAGATTGTAATACCTTCACTTTTCGCTTTTGATAGTGCAGCATCATCAAGCGTAATTCCCTCCGACAAAATTACACAAGCTACTTCTGTTAAAGTTGCAACCGCTATCGTATTTATATTACCCATTACTGTTACCCAAGCAGATCCAACTGGAATTTTACTCATTGCAATACTTAATAAATCACAACAAAATGGAGTCTCTACTTTCGTATTTAGGTTGTCACCCTCGTTAATTACTGCAAAATTGCTACTCCTGATAAATTCTTGTTTTGTCATCCTTTCCTCCCGCCCTAGTAAACTCTATGATACTGTATTTTTAGCTTTACCTAATTTCCACTATATGGATTATCAATCAGGTTCCTCGCTTATTGAAGCGGGATACTTCCCTGATGAGGCTAATTTATTCTTCTTGTTTGTAGAATTATTATAAAAGTTCCTCTTTAACTATCCTTTGGAAATTTACCAGATAGCTTGTTTACATACTCTCTAAAGATATGGATGCAATAGTTTTCCTCCGCAACCCCTCTCACAATATCCTCTGCAAGAGCCTTACAAGTCGGAGCTCCGCAAGATCCACAGTCAAGCCCCGGAAACTTCTTACAAAGTTCTTCTACTTTTGCTACTTTACCAATACTTTCAATTAAACTGACACCAAGATTGAAAACAGGTTCATATTCAACCTCCTGTGTCCAAAAAAGATCAATACTTTCAAGTGGAATATGCGTTCTAGCAACGGGCATATATTTACGAAGTCTTTTCAGTTTTACTTTCGCAACATATGGATTCTCAACGGTTAATACCCCACCAACACATCCTCCACTGCACGCATTTAATTCAATAAACTCCAGGTTCGTAAACTTCTGATCTTCCATATCCTCAAGTACTCGAATGATATTTTCAATCCCATCTGCTGCAAGATAGCTATCTGTTAGAAGCCCACTTGCCTCACCGCCACTAGAACCCCAACTGATTCCTATTTTACCCGAGATTGCTAGGTCTTCTAACTCATCTCTCTCTGCTACAATTTTCATACAACTTATTAACCGTGGATAGACATCCTTAATTGCAAGTACCCCATCCACCTCACTTTTTTCATATCCCAAGGGATTTTTAGCCGCTGTAACCTTAGCCGGGCATGGTGAGATGAAAAAGATGCCTATTTTCTCACTTGGAAGCCCAGTCTTCTCCATTGCTACTTTTCTAGCTAGCTCGGCAGCAATATCAACTGGAGCCTTTAGAGGAAGTAGATGCTCTAAAAGATTCGGAAAACGAACACGAATCAATCTAGTTACCACAGGGCATGCAGTACTAATAACGGGCCACTTCTCCTTATGTTCTTCTATGTACATTCTAGTTGCTGCAGATATAATTTCAGCAGCACCGCTTACTTCGAAAACATCAGAGAATCCCATTAGCTTTAATGCATTTAAAACAATATTAATATCATCTAAATTATTCATCTGTGCATACAAAGAAGGTGCTGGTAAGGCAACGGTATATTCGAATTTCTTAATCATATCCATACTATCATAAGTCGCATTCTTGGCATGATGAGGACATATTCTAATACACTCACCACAGTCAATACAAAATTCTTTTGTGATTACCGCCTTTTGATTACGAACTCTTATTGCCTCGGTAGGGCAACGCTTAATGCAATTGATACAGCCCGTACAAAGGCTTTCATCCAATCGCACCGCAGTATAAAACTTCCCCATCGTCATCCCCCTCTCCTAGCATATCTCTTAGCATATATTTCATTCCAAGAAACAAAAAACATCTAGTAAGCCCTGATTACTCGTTATGTATCATATCATGATACAATTAACGCTAATCCATCCATCATTTCCTTATACTAACATAACTACATATAAACCTTTATCGTTACAGTAGTCCCCTCTCCCAGTATAGTATCTATGTTCATTTCATCTGAGTATTTTTTCATATTCGGAAGACCCATACCAGCCCCGAATCCCAGTGCCCTAACATTATCGGGTGCGGTGGAATATCCTGCTTGCATGGCAAGTTCTACATCTACAATTCCTGGTCCTTCATCTTTTAATCTGATTATGATTTCAGTTGAAGAGATAAACACAGTGATTTCTCCTCCATGAGCATGAATCACCATGTTTATCTCGCCCTCATACATTGAGATGGCAACCTTTCTTATAACCTCCGGATTTGCACCCATCTGCTTTAGTTTCTTTTTAACATCACTAGAGGCTTCCCCAGCTCTAGTAAAATCATCACCAGATATCGTATAAGTTAGTGTGATTGTTTGGTTCAATTTGAGGTACCTCCGCGCAAACCATTTTGGTATAATAAACCACATGCTGTAAACATACGATGTCCGGTACATAATAACGGTATTTCTCTTTCATTTGCAAGCTCAATCATAGCTTCATCTGGTCTTTTTCCTCGAACAAAAACAATACATACTACATCCATCATTTCCGCAGTGCGAACTACCTGTAAATTGCACAACCCAGTTAGCAATACACATTGTTCTTTGACAAATGCAAGTACATCACTCATCATATCGGATCCACAACCAGTATGTGCCTCACGATTTAAAAATTCTTCTCCGCTAATTACCTGCGCTCCAAGTATTTCTTTCACATCTCTTACAGTCATGTGCGAATGCCTCCTCATCAATCTATACGGTATACGTAACATTTTAGTAGATAACTCTACCTGAGAAAATCATCTACTTTTCTGCCATTGTTATAAAACTTAACAAAATCGTTCTTCTTTATCCTTGTTAATCTCCACGGCTTTCCTTTTCCCATGAAAACTGTCAATATTGTATAATTTTTATACATTTTGGTTTATATATCAGTATAACATTACCAAATGTTCTTTTCAACTCCAGCCGTATAATTTTTTTAATCCATATGTTATTTTATTAACTACTTATTGTGCATTATTGTATATTAAGCACAAATAATTCAATATTTATTACATGTAATATGTTTAGTGTATTTTATTGCATACACAATTATATATAGTGTATTTGGCAAAACTTAAATTAAACATTGATATTTGTTAAATTTATATCATTGTGGATTTTTCACTAATATCATGCTATAATACTATTGTTTTTCGACAACATGTCATCGAAAAGATTGTTAAAAAACTATCAAGGAGGTTTTATCATGAGCTCACAGAAATCAACCGTTCCTTTTGCTGGAACAAAAGAGCAAGAGGCCGAACTTATAAGTGTTATAGAAGAGCTTAAAAGTGACAAAGGTGCCTTAATGCCAATACTTCAGAAGGCACAGGAAATCTATGGATACCTTCCAATTGAAGTTCAAACCATAATTTCTAACACATTAGATATTCCATTGGAAAAAATTTATGGAGTAGTAACTTTTTATTCTCAATTCTCACTTTTTCCAAAAGGGAAATTCAAAATTTCCGTATGTCTTGGAACTGCCTGTTATGTTAAAGGCTCTGGTGACATCTATAATAAACTCATGGAGAAGCTTAGTATTGCTAGCGGCGAATGTACCCCGGACGGTAAATTCTCTTTAGAAGCCTGCCGTTGTATTGGTGCCTGTGGTTTAGCTCCTGTTCTTACCGTTAACGATGATGTATACGGAAGACTTTCCGTAGACGACTTGGATGGTATTCTTGCTAAGTACGCATAAGCTAATTCCTATTAGTACCTTTTAACTTTAAAATTGCATTGTTTATAGAATATGAAATAGAGGAAATCAATTATGATGCCGGAAATCTCTCTGAACGTATTAGATGTTGCTCAAAACTCCATACGTGCAGACGCAACACTCATTATTATAACTGTAACTGCAGATAGAAAAAAGGATACTATGACTATCGTCATTAAAGATAATGGCTGTGGCATGACAAAAGAGCAGATAACCCATGTCTTAGATCCATTTTTCACAACACGAACTACCCGTAAGGTCGGGCTTGGAATACCGTTTTTTCAATATGCGGCGACTTCCACTGGTGGTAACTTTTCCATAGATTCTTTTGTTGGGGAAGGTACCATGGTTACAGCTAGTTTTATTCTCTCTCATATTGATCGGATGCCGCTTGGAGACATGACAAGCACGATGCATACGCTGATAACATTGAATAACCGGATAGATTTCTTATATACATATACCGTAGATGACAAAAGTTTCACCCTAGATACCAGAGAAATTCGAATGATACTTGATGGAATACCGCTTAATTCTCCTGATGTTTCTAATTATATACGAGAGTTTTTAAGCGAAAATAAGCAAGAAGTCGATCAAGGAGTCATTCTCTAAGATAATCCGTTTGAAATTAGTAATTAGATGCGCAAACAATATGCGCAGAAATGGAGGAATTATGAAATCTCTTGAAGAATTAAAAGCAATACGGGAGAAGATGCAGAATCAAATTAGCCTTCGTAATGAAGGCGAAGCAAATATCCGTGTCGTTGTAGGTATGGCTACCTGCGGTATCGCAAGCGGAGCAAGACCTGTTCTTAACGCTCTTTCTACCGCAGTTCAAGAAAAAGGCCTTACAAACGTTATCGTTACACAAACAGGATGTATCGGTTTGTGTCAGTTTGAACCAATTGTAGAGGTTACGGAAGCCGATAAAGAAAAAGTAACTTATGTAAAGATGACAGCAGAAAAAGCGCTTGAAGTGGTAGAAAAGCACTTGGTACGTGGTCAGATTGTCAAGGAATACACGATTCAAAATTATATTAAATAGCGAGGAGGACCTAATATGTATCGTTCACACATCTTAGTTTGTGGTGGAACCGGTTGTACTTCCTCCGGAAGTCAGCAGATTCTAAATGCGTTACAGACTGAAATCGAAAAAGCCGGTCTAAAAGAAGAGGTTGCTGTAGTTCAGACAGGATGCCACGGACTTTGTGCTTTGGGACCTATTATGTTAATTTATCCAGAAGGCACATTTTACTCCATGGTAAATGTTGAAGATATCCCTGAAATCGTAACAGAGCACTTATTAAAAGGTAGAATTGTGAAACGCCTTCTATATAATGAGACAGTTACGGAAGATGGTATTAAATCATTAAATGAAACAGATTTTTATAAAAAGCAGCATAGAATTGCTCTTCGTAATTGTGGTGTAATTAACCCAGAGAATATTGATGAATACATAGGAACAAGGGGGTACGAAGCACTTGGTAAGGTTCTTACCGAAATGACCTCAGACGAAGTAATACAAGTCCTCTTAGACAGCGGGTTACGCGGCCGTGGAGGCGGTGGATTCCCAACCGGATTAAAGTGGAAGCTTGCAAAAGGAAATGATGCTGATCAAAAATATGTCTGCTGTAATGCCGATGAAGGGGATCCAGGTGCATTCATGGATCGTTCTGTCTTAGAAGGTGACCCTCACGTAGTATTAGAGGCTATGGCTATTGCAGGATATGCAATCGGAGCAAATCAAGGATATATTTACGTTCGAGCTGAATACCCAATCGCTGTTGCTCGTCTTGAAATTGCGATAAATCAAGCGAGAGAATATGGCCTTCTTGGGAATAATATATTTGGTACAGATTTCTCCTTTGATGTTGGTCTTCGTCTAGGTGCTGGTGCTTTCGTTTGTGGTGAAGAGACTGCTCTTATGACCTCTATTGAAGGTAACCGTGGTGAACCTCGTCCACGTCCTCCATTCCCAGCGCAAAAAGGATTATTCCAAAAGCCAACCATATTAAATAACGTAGAAACTTATGCTAATATCCCTCAGATTATTTTAAATGGATCAGAATGGTTCTCGTCCATGGGTACAGAAAAGAGCAAGGGTACAAAAGTATTCGCTCTTGGTGGCAAGATCAAGAACACTGGTCTTGTAGAAATTCCAATGGGTACTACACTTCGCGAAGTTGTAGAACAAATCGGTGGTGGTATTCCAAATGGTAAGAAATTTAAAGCTGCTCAGACAGGTGGACCATCCGGCGGATGTATTCCAGTAGAGCATTTTGATATTCCAATTGATTACGATAACTTGATTTCCATCGGTTCTATGATGGGCTCTGGTGGTCTTATCGTAATGGATGAAGACAACTGTATGGTTGATATCGCTAAGTTCTTCCTTGAATTTACCGTAGATGAGTCTTGTGGTAAATGTACTCCATGTCGAATCGGTACAAAGCGTATGTTAGAGATTCTTGACAAGATTACCAAGGGTAATGGAACCTTAGAGGATCTAGATAAGTTAGAGGATCTTTGCTATTACATCAAAGATAACTCTCTCTGTGGTCTTGGTCAGACAGCACCAAACCCTGTTTTATCCACACTTCGCTATTTCAGAGACGAGTATATCGCTCATGTAGTAGACAAAAAGTGTCCGTCTGGTGTATGTAAATCCTTACTTTCCTATACCATTGATGCAGACAAGTGTAAAGGATGTACCTTATGTGCACGTACCTGTCCAAACAATGCAATTGAAGGTAAAGTTCGCGAGCCTCACGTAATCATACAAGATAAGTGTATCAAGTGTGGAGCTTGTATGGAGAAATGTAAATTCGGCGCAATCAGTAAGAAATAAGTGTAAAGAGAATTTCTTAAGGTGCCAAAAAACACCGCCTAAGAAATTCTAAAACTTCACACTAGCTTTTCAAATATTGTGCTGTCGCCCAAATTAGTAGGTTGCGGCAGAATGGAGGTTATCATTAATGGCGAATATTAATTTAAAAATCAATGGCATGGATGTTTGCGCTCCGGCAGGTTCGACCATCTTAGAAGCTGCCAGATTAGCGCACATTGAAATTCCAACCCTTTGCTACTTAAAGGAAATCAACGAGATTGGTGCTTGTCGTATCTGTGTAGTAGAAGTAAAAGGCGCAAGAAGCTTAGTAGCTTCCTGTGTATATCCAATAAACGAGGGTATGGAGATATTTACAAATACTCCAAAAGTATTAAAGTCAAGAAAAAGAACCTTACAATTAATTCTTTCTAACCATGATAGAAGATGTCTCTCCTGTGTAAGAAGTGGAGACTGTGAACTACAGAAATTGTGTAAGGAACTTGGAGTTGAGGACGAAGCCTTATACGATGGCGAGAAGGGCTTATATGAACTCGATGAAACCGCAGCTCATATGGTTCGTGATAATAATAAATGTATTCTTTGTAGACGCTGTACTGCTGTCTGCTCGTTAACACAAGGTGTAGGTGTTATTGGAGCAAATGAACGAGGATTTAAAACGAATATCGGTTCTGCATTTGATATGGGACTAGGAGAAACAAGCTGTGTCTCCTGTGGCCAGTGTATCGCTGTCTGTCCTACAGGTGCGCTTTATGAAAAAGATAGCACCGATGAAGTACTAGAAGCAATTGCAGATCCAGAGAAGTTTGTATTCGTTCAAACAGCACCTGCTGTTCGTGCAGGGCTTGGCGAAGCATTTGGCTTACCAATCGGAACGAATGTGGAAGGCAAGATGGTTGCTGCCCTTCGTCGTATTGGCTTTGATAAAGTATTTGATACAAACTTCAGTGCTGACTTAACCATCATGGAAGAAGCAACAGAGTTCCTTGATCGTGTACAAAATGGTGGAGTATTACCACTGATTACTTCCTGTTCTCCAGGATGGATTAAATACTGCGAGCACTATTTCCCTGATATGACAGAAAACTTAAGCTCCTGTAAATCTCCACAGCAGATGTTTGGTGCTATTGCAAAGACATATTATGCGGAAAAGCTTGGCATTGATCCATCTAAGATGGTCAGTGTAAGTATTATGCCATGTACCGCAAAGAAATTCGAACTTGGCCGTGACGATCAATCCGCAGCTGGTGTTCCAGATGTTGACTATTCTTTAACCGTACGTGAATTTGCAAGACTTATTGATAAGGTAGGCCTTAAATTCTTAGAATTGCCAGATGAGCAGTATGATAATCCACTTGGTATCTCTACTGGTGCTGCTGTTATCTTTGGTGCTACTGGTGGTGTTATGGAAGCCGCTCTTCGTACTGCAGTATGGAAATTAACCGGTGAAAATACTGAATCTCCAATTGAGTTTAATGAGGTTCGTGGAGTACAAGGCATCAAAGAAGCAACTTTCCATGTTGCTGGTATGGATGTCAATGTTGCCGTAGCTTCTGGTCTTTCCAATGCAAAAGAGTTGCTTGATAAAGTTAAATCAGGAGAAGCAAACTATCACTTTATCGAAATCATGGGATGTCCTGGTGGCTGTGTCAATGGTGGTGGTCAGCCTCAGGTTCCAGCAAGCGTTCGTAACTT
>DPVV01000084.1:0-4410 GCA_003526525.1 Lachnoclostridium phytofermentans
ATTATCTTTCGCTTTGACAAAGCTATTTTACCATGCTAGAATATCAAAGGATTTGCAAATGCTTTTAATAAGAAATAATTCAGTTATAAAATGTAGATATTTCTATATTTAGTGAATTTTGCGTGTTCAGTAAAACAAGATAACATAAGGACGGTATAATCGATAATTTTATCAAAGACAGGGTTCTTTTTTATACGATTAGCTAAATGATTGAAAGCTTCGTAGTAGTTGTCATAAGGTTTTTGATATGAAATAGACATAAGGGAGGATACACGTGTTAACAATTAACCAGTATGTAAAAGCAGAAAGTTTACAACAAGCCTATGAATTAAACCAAAAGAAAAATAACGTGATTCTTGGCGGAATGCTTTGGCTGAAGATGCAGAAAAAAAGTGTGGGTACAGCCATTGATTTATCAGATTTAGGATTAGATACGATTGAAGAAACAGAGGATAGCTACTTAATTGGAGCTATGGTAACACTTCGTACCTTGGAGTTACATAAAGGTATCAATTCTATGACAAATAACGCAGCCTCTGAGAGTGTAAAACACATCGTAGGTATTCAATTTCGAAATCTTGCAACGATTGGCGGAAGTATATTCGGTCGTTATGGTTTTTCTGATGTGCTTACAATATTCATGGCTTTGGATGCTTCGGTTGAATTATATCAAAAGGGAATTGTTTCAATTGAGGAATTCTCAAAGATGCCTTATGACAATGACCTTTTAATCCGTGTAATCATTAAAAAACAAAACAGGAAGGTGGCTTACCTTTCACAAAGAAATACAAAAACCGACTTTCCTGTATTGACTTGTGCAGTTAGCAATATTGATGGAATGTATCGATGTGTGGTAGGAGCTAGACCAAAGCGAGCAGTTTGTTTGTACGATACTAACGGTATATTAAAGGATGGTATCACACAGGAAAGCGCAGAAAAGTTTGGCGAATTTATTAAAAGTCAGATTATTACTGGAAGTAATATGCGTGGAAGCGAGGAATATCGTAAGATACTTTCTGGCGTACTATCAAAACGTTCGTTGTTCAAGTTAAAGGATTATGAGGTGACGTCTTATGCAGATTAAGTTATGGATCAATGGAAAAATGGTGACGGAAGACGTTGCTGCCGATATGTTATTAATCGATTTTTTACGTGCTCATGGCTGCTACAGTGTAAAAAGAGGCTGTGAGACAGCAAATTGTGGATTATGTACTGTTTTTGTAGAGGACAAGCCAGTGCTTTCTTGTAGTATGCTAGTGGCTAGAGTAGATGGCAAGAAAATAACAACATTAGAAGGTTTACAAGAAGAAGCTGAAGATTTTGGAGCATTTATCGCAGATCAAGGTGCAGAACAATGCGGATTTTGTAATCCTGGTCTTATCATGAACGCAATTGCCATGTTTCGTGAAAATCCAGATCCTACTGACGAGGAGATTATACAGTATCTATCAGGAAATCTATGCAGATGCTCAGGATATGAGGGACAACTTCGTGGAATCAAGGCATACCTTAACTTTAAGAAAGAAAAAGGGGGTGTATGCTAATGGCTGATTTTAAAATCGTAAATAAACCAATTCGAAAATTAGATGCCATGGCATTGGTGACAGGAAAACCTGTTTATACAGATGATGTAACACCAAATGATTGCTTGGTAGTTAAGGTACTGCATAGCCCTTATGCACATGCAATGATAAATGAGATTGATATAGAGATTGCAAAAAAGGTACCAGGTATTGAAGCAATTTACACTTATAAGGATGTACCTGGGAGACGTTTTACGATGGCGGGACAGACCTATCCAGAACCAAGTCCATATGACCGATTAATTTTAGATCAAAGACTCCGTTTTGTAGGTGATGGAGTGGCGATTGTAGCTGGAGAGACAGAAAAAGCGGTTGATAAAGCGTTAAAACTGATTAAAGTTAAATACGAGGTACTAGAACCAGTTCTTGATTTTAGGGCTGCAAAAGATAATAACGTGTTAGTTCATCCAGAAGAAAATTGGGAAGCACTTTTACCAGTAGGTGCAGATAACAAAAGAAATCTATGTGCAACTGATTTAAACGTTCATGGCGATGTCGATAACGTGATGGCAGAGTGTGATGTTATTGTGGAAAATACCTATCATACTAAAGCAAACCAACAAGCGATGATGGAGACATTTAGAACTTACACCACAATGGATCCATATGGTAGATTGCATGTGATTGGATCTACTCAGATTGTCTTCCATGTGAGACGTATATTAGCGAATGCATTAGATATTCCAAAGTCCAAAATACGTGTCTCAAAGCCTAGAATAGGTGGTGGATTCGGAGCGAAACAAACTTGTGTAACGGAAATATTCCCTGCTTTTGTTACATGGAAAACTGGTAAGGCGGCAAAAATAATTTATACAAGAGAAGAGAGTCAAATCGCTTCCACACCAAGACATGAGATGGAAATCAAAGTACGTGTTGGTGCTATGAAGGATGGTACCATTCGTGCACTGGATGTCTATACATTATCGAACACAGGAGCTTATGGAGAACATGGACCAACTACAGTAGGACTTTCCGGACAAAAAACGATATCTCTATATAACAATAACTTAGAAGCCTATCGCTTTGGCTATGATGTAGTGTATACGAATGTTCAATCCGCTGGTGCTTACCGTGGATATGGTGCAACGCAAGGAATCTTTGCTGTGGAATCAGCGGTGAATGAGTTAGCCTCGAAGCTTAACATAGACCCAGTAAAAATCCGTGAGAAGAACATGGTAAAAGAAGGACAGATCATGCCTTCCTATCATGATGAGCCAAATAGCTCTTGTGCCTTAGATCGCTGTATGACCAGGGCGAAAGAAATGTTTAATTGGGATAACAAACCTTTGGCAGTTGATTTAGGAAATGGAAAAATAAGAAGTGTCGGTGTTGCCATGGCGATGCAAAGCTCGGGGATTTCAGGAATTGATGTAGGGTCCGCTACAATTAAGTTAAACGATGAAGGATTTTATGCATTATCCATCGCAGCAGCAGATATGGGAACTGGCTGTGATACTATCTTAGCACAGATGGCAGCAGAGTGTCTGGAATGCAATCTTGATGATATCATAGTATATGGTGCTGATTCCGACAGTTCTCCTTATGATTCTGGCTCCTATGCATCCAGTACTACTTATGTGACAGGTAAAGCTGTAGAGAAAGCTTGTCTTCAACTAAAAGAAAAGATGTGTAAGTTAGCAGCCGAAATGTTATCTTGTCCAATTGAAGATTTAGTCTTTCAAGGTAAGAAGATTAGTAAAGTTGATGGTAGCGAAGAAATCACATTAATGGACATTGCAACAAAGTCCATGTGCGGTAATACGGAAGCTACACAAGTAACGGTATCACATTCTTCTACTGTTTCACCGCCTCCATTTATGGTTGGTATGGTTGAGATTGAGGTAGATAAAGAGACAGGAGCTACCACCCTTTTAGATTATGCAGCAGTAGTTGACTGCGGTACTGTAATCAATACGAATTTAGCTCGTGTTCAAACAGAAGGTGGTTTGGCACAAGGTATCGGTATGGCATTGTATGAAGATGTAACCTATAATTCTGTAGGTAGAATCTATGAAAATTCATTTATGCAATATAAGATTCCAACTCGTCTAGACCTATGTAAGATGCGAGTTGAGTTTGAAAGTAGCTACGAGCAGACTGGTCCTTTTGGAGCAAAATCAATTGGTGAAATCGTAATTAATACTCCTTCCCCTGCGATTGCGCATGCAATCTATAATGCGACTGGAGTATGGCATCGTGAATTACCAATAACTCCGGAGAAGGTTATGATGGGTATTTTAAAAAATGAAAACTAGACTTATATTACTGGCGGCTGGAAACAGCCGTCGTTTTGGGAGTAATAAGCTTTTATATTCTATTAATGAGAAGCCAATGTTTTTGTATGGGTTAGAAGTTATGAAGGAATTGCTATTAAAGGATTTCGACAGAGAGCTTTATGTTGTTACTCGGTTTGAACCAGTCATGGAGGCAGTGGAAGAACTAAAGGCGGATCCATTCCTGCACAATCGAACCCATGTTATAAATTCACCAGATAGTACTCTTGGAATCTCATATTCCATTAAAGCTGGTTTACTTGAAGGAGAGACGCAGCCAGATTATTATATGTTTATGGTTGCAGATCAACCTTTTATTAAGACAGAAACCGTGGAAAGACTAATTAAGGAAACTCTGAATCAGGAAAAATTAGCTGGATGTGTGACCTGGGACGGGGTTCCAGGTAATCCAGTTATTTTTTCGAAACAACTAAAAAATGAATTGCTAGAGTTACAAGATGATCAGGGTGGTAAAGTAGTACTAAAGAAGTACATGAACCAGATTTGTAAAATCTCTGCATCATGTGAAGAAGAATTAATTGATAAGGATACCA
>DPVV01000084.1:4577-8394 GCA_003526525.1 Lachnoclostridium phytofermentans
CGCTATAGTCAAAGTACAGGAATTAGTATGAACAAACTATAATTTTTACAAAGTGATTTAATTCACTTTGCATATAATATGCCCGCGGCCCAAGGTTTGTAGGTTATGGAAAGGTATGGCTATTAATATGACCATTAGAGAAAAAGAAATAAGAAAACAGAAGATAAAAAGAAGTATAAAAACAAAACTAATTTTAACAATTGCACCTCTTGTTGTTCTGGCGATTGGTACACTTCTTATGATTACCTATACAAACTCAAGAAAAATCATAATGGATGATGCAAACCAACTGGTAAAGTCATTAACAAAATCAAATGCACATGAGATAGAAACTTGGTCACAAGAAATAATTTCATCATTAAATCAAGTTCAGAATACGCTGAATAATGTTGAATTAGATAACAACGCTTTGTTAAAGTATTTAAAAACAACAATGAATCAGAATGACAGCTATGAGTATGGTGTATATGTTGGTACAGACAGACAAGAAATGATTACTCCAGACGATTTTATAATGCCATCTGATTATATAGTAGCTGATAAGGATTGGTTTAAAGAAGGGTTGGAAAATGAACATTTCCAATACGGAACAGCATATCTAGATGCTTATACTGGTGAATATGTAGTAAGTGCTTCTACTAAACTTAAGTCAGCTAATGGAGTGAAAAAAGTCGCTGTAGCAGATATTTCGTTAAAAAATATGTCGAAAATTATTAGTACGAAAAAGATAAAGGAAACTGGCAAACTTTTTATTGTAGATGTAACTAGCAGTAAGATTCTTGCAATCAATGATGAAACTTTAATCAATACTGATTTTAATAGTAGTAATAATAATAAATTGATTGCAGACATGGCGAATGGGATAAATTTAGATATTGATGAAATCACTGAGTTAACATTAGATGGAAGTAAATATTCTGTCGATGTTCAATCAATTAAAAACACTCCTTGGAAGGTGATTGGATACATACCTCATTCCGAAATCCTACAAACATTAAACAATCTTCAAAGTACTTTACTTGTTCTATTCTTAAGCTCTATGATTGTGTTAGTAGTTTTAGTAGAACGAGTGATTCATTATATCATAAGACCAGTGAAAAAGTTAAATAGCTCGATTGAAAAAATTACAGCGGGCGATTTTTCTGTTGATGTGAGCATTAAGGGAAATGATGAAATTGCTATGATGTGCAATAACATGCAAAGATTTATTGAAACAATGAGAGGTACAATTATAGAAGTTACCAGTATGTCTAACAGTTTAGGAAAGCAATCTGATAACAGTAATAAAATTGCTGAAGTATTATATGAATCAGCACAAACACAATCAAATGCAATGTTAGAATTAAATCAAACGGTAGATGAGTTAGCCAAGGCTGTAACTGATGTTGCAGAGAATACAACCTCTCTTTCTATGGTAGCTTCAGAAACAGGGCAAAAAGGTAAAGATGCAAGTGAAAAGATGAAGGATACCGTTATGATATCTGAAAAAGGTAAAGAAGATATGCTTCATATTGATTCTGCTATGAAGAGTGTTGACTTCAATGTATCTCAGCTAAAAGAAGCAGTGGAACAGGTAATTGAGTCAAGCGAAAAAATCAATGATATCGTAAAGCTGATTGCTGATATTTCAAGTCAAACGAATCTATTATCGCTAAATGCAGCGATAGAAGCAGCAAGAGCAGGGGAATCTGGACGTGGATTTTCTGTTGTTGCAGAAGAAATTAGAAAGCTTGCCAAAACAAGTGAGAGTTCTGTGAAAAGCATAGCGGAGTTAAATCAAAAGATACAAAAACTTGTAACCAATACCGTAGATAAGACACAGGAAAGTTCGGATAGTATTAAAAATAGTATTGACTTAATCCAGATGGCTAGTGATACATTTCATAAAATCTATGTAACAATTAGTGAGACTAGTTATATTGTCGAAGATATGATTGTGAATGTCAACCGTGTAGATGACGTGGCTACTTCGGTAGCAGCTATAACACAAGAACAATCTGCAGCAGCAGAAGAGATACTTGCAACCTCGGAAAATCTATCAAACCATGCCGTGCAAATAACAGAACATAGTTTTACGGTAGAACAGGACGCATCAGTGCTTGCGCAAACTGCGGAAAATCTAAATAATCAAATGAAATTTTTTAACATATAATCTATCACTTATGTGATATTTATTAATAACAAGGAAAATCGCGAAGAGTCCTTTTTCTTGTTTGAAATGTAGGGAGAATGAAAAAGCTTCTGCTGTAAGTTGTGAAACTTCAGTGGAAGCTTTTTTTGGTACATATACACAAAATATGATAAGTATTTTGTATATAATCATGAAAATGAAAATTCTAATAGAAAATACGTGTCTTTTCGTTATGAAAATATCTGAAAAAATTACTTTTATAATAGAAAAATAGAGCTCATCGGCATGAGATAATCAATAATAATTTTCTACTAAAAGAAATTTAATCGCTGTAATAGCAAGGATTAGGAAAATTAAAATAGAAAAAAGTTAGAACAAATACTACTATTCATAGAAAATATTATAGAAAAATATACTTAAAATGCTATTTAATGATAGTAAAACAATGCAAAATGTATAAAATCAAGTGGGTTGACACTTTGAAAATATGCATGTTATACTAAATACAACAGAAAACGTTTACTGTAATAAATGCAATTGTATGTTAGTACGGAGGTTAAATATGGCAAAAAACAGAAAAAAGATAACCATTTCTGATATTGCAAAACAAGCTGGAGTTTCCATTGCTACTGTTTCGCGTGTCTTAGGTGGATCGGACTACCCTGTGCGTGAAGAGATAAAGCAAAAGATTATAGATATAGCAAATCAGGTGGGATATAAGCCGAATGTTTTTAGCCAGATGTTAAGGAAAGGAAAAAGCTGTGAAATCGGAATTGTTGTTCCCTCTATCACAAATCCTTTCTATTCTCAGCTGCTATCAGCTGCAGAACAGGAGTGCTTAAGTCAGGGGTATGTTCCCTTTATATGTAACTCAATGAGTAATCAGCAGCTGGAATTAAACCACTTAAATATGCTGGAAGAAAGAAATGTAGCTGGTATTATATTATCCAGTGTGAACAGCGGAGATGTACTGATTGAACGTATAAAAGAAATGCAGATGCCATTAATCCTGTTTGATCAGAGCTTTAATGGTTATAAGGGAGATTGTATACAGTTCGATTTCTTCAAGGGGGCATACTTGGCTACGGAGTACTTAATACAATGTGGTCACAGAGACATTGTATTTGCTTCAGGTGAATTGGATCGAAGAAGCAGATGTTTGATGTATGAAGGATATAAACAGGCACTTAAGGATTTCAATTTAAGTGTCAGCAGGCGAAAGGTTATTTATTCTTTTGTCGAAGAACAGAATTTTGAAAAGAAAGATTACTATCTTGGGCAGGAGCTTGGAAAACTATTAATGCAAAGAGAGTATCTTCCGGATGCTGTAGTTACGGTAAATGATATGATTGCGATTGGATTAATCAATCATTTAAAAAAGGAGAATATTCAGATTCCGCATGATATATCTGTTATGGGATTTGACGATATTGCAATCAGCGAGATGGTAACTCCGGCATTATCCACCATACATCAGCCTGCAACAGAAACTGGAAGCTTAGCAGCCAAAGTACTGATTAACCGAATTAAAGATATAAGTCACGATACGGTACAGATCCTAATGCAGCCATCCTTAGTAGAGAGAGACTCTGTACGTAAGATTCATAAGAAGGTAAGGAGATAAGAGTGTACACTCGCCAAGTTTGTGCTGCGCCAAACTTGAGCCATTAGCTGCTCCTAAAAGAT
>DPVV01000084.1:8537-9842 GCA_003526525.1 Lachnoclostridium phytofermentans
CATTAGCTGCTCCTAAAAGATGTCGCAGCATGGAGGCAATAATGATTCAAAAGCAATATGATAAGGTTGTCATAAATATTTATGATACCAGGGAAGAAATGGGAGAGGTAGCTGCTGCAGAAGCTTCGGAATGTATAAAAAAACTACTTAAAGAGAAAAAAGTAATCAACTGTATGTTTGCCGCTGCCCCATCTCAGAATGAATTTTTAGCAGCTTTAGTAGAGGATAAAAGTATTCCGTGGCAACAAATCAATGCTTTCCATATGGATGAATATATGGGGTTAGAGAAAGAGGATTCCCGCACTTTTCGAGCTTTCTTAAAAGAGGCAATATTTGATAGGGTTCCTTTCAATCAGATATTTTTAATCAATGGTGAAAAAGAGCCGGTAGAAGAATGCGAGAGATTAGAGACAGTCATGAAGGAGCATCCTTTGGATATTGTTTTCATGGGAATAGGAGAAAATGGCCATATTGCATTTAATGATCCACCGGTAGCAGATTTTAAAGATCCTAAAAACATAAAGATCGTTGAGCTTGAGGAAAGTTGCAGAAAACAACAGGTACATGATAAATGTTTTGAAACTCTGGAGGATGTTCCTAAGTATGCCTTTACAGTTACAATTCCAAAGCTTATAGAGGCGACTCATATCTTTTGTATTGTACCAGGAATTTTAAAAGCACAAGCTATTATGGACACTTTTATGGGACCAATCAGTGAAATTTGTCCAGCCAGCATATTAAGAACGCATAATAACACATACTTATATGCTGATAAGGATAGTGCATCAAAGTTATAAAGGATAGTGCTTTGTAGTTATGAAAGGTATTAACCAGATTATAAGAGAAAAAGTTTCGAAGTCAAGAAGGTTATAAGAAAAGTAAATAGCAATGTAAAGGAGGAACGGATGAAACTAAAAAGCTTGAACCTATATTACATCATTGGAATAATCCCTCTCACAGCACTTAATTTTATACTAGGAATGATACTTGCATCGGAGAGGATCTGGTTAGTCTGTCTTATCGGTATGATAGGGGCAATTGTGATTGGTGGATTAATTAAAAAGTTTATGGTTATGCCTTATTCGGTAACAAGCTATGGTAAATTAGATCCAATGTCTCTGGAACTTCCGGTTAATTGCAATGTTTTGCTATTTACTTCTGATATCATGGATAAATATGCTTTTCTAGGAAGAACGGTAGAAATTATATCACCGATACGTCAGACTGGAGAATTTATCGTAGTAGTCAATCCGAAGCTTTTAAGGGAGTATGGAAAGGAGTTTACGAAATGTGCGATTGTAAGAG
>DPVV01000535.1 GCA_003526525.1 Lachnoclostridium phytofermentans
AAACAGCATCCAACATTTCTTTCCAAACCATTCTCCACACGAGGTTTTCACCTTCTATCTAAACGCTTAAAATAATTTATTTGGATACTTACCCTGTGCAATTAAATCTAGAATGGAGTCCACTACTAATTGTTTATCTTCTTTATAAGTTACTCCAAACCATTTATCGTCTGTTCTTAATACCTTTACTTTTGCTCTGTCTTCTGACACCATTTTGCCAACTACATTTGGTAATAGGTATTCTGCTTTTGTATTATTTTCATCTAGACCTTGTAAAAAGTCAACAAATCCAGCTTCTAGCTCTTGTAGGAAGTTTGGAATAAATCCCCACATATTCATAGATACCGAACTGTCTAATGTGATCGTTACAGGATTACCATTGCCGTCCTTACCAACTGCTACATCACCCTGTCTTTCAATCCCAAAGGTTTCCTCTACATGGGATAAGTATCCAGATTCATCTACATTACATACACCTCTTGTTACAATACCATTGTCGCTTAAGGTGTTACCAAGAACAAAACCTGCCATACAGAATTCATTCTCTTTGTTATACGTATCGACATTTTTTAAGAAATCCTGAACCTTTACAAACGCTTCTTTTCCATAGTAGTCATCCGCATTAATAACTGCAAAAGGTTCATTTACTACACCTTTGCAACACAATACAGCTTGACCGGTACCCCATGGTTTTGTACGGTCTTCTGGCTTTGTAAAACCTGCTGGTAATTTATCAAGCTCCTGATATACATACTCTACCTCGATTTGTTTCTCAATACGACTTCCGATGATTTCTTTAAAATCCTTCTCAAGGTCATGTCGGATAATAAATACAACTTTACTAAATCCCGCTTCTATCGCATCATAAATAGAGTAATCCATAATTATCTCGCCGCTTGGTCCGACTTTTTCAAGCTGCTTGATTCCTCCTCCGTAACGGCTACCAATACCTGCTGCCATAATTACTAATGTGGTCTTATTCATAAGGGACTCCTCCTGATATTTTATTTCAATTTTCTATCATCATTAGAATTATTATACACTATGAAACCTCCAGATGCACCACCTTTTTGCAAACTAACCTAATATTTGCTTTCTTTCCATAATTCTGGATTTTAAACCTGAGTAACGCTTTAACTCACTTTCGTTGTCAATCATTGTCTGTACCATATTCTCACTGCCTACGATGGTAACACATTGCTTTGCCCTTGTAACTGCTGTATATAAAAGATTTCGATTAAATAACATCCTTGGTCCACTATATATCGGAAGAACAACCGCTGGGTATTCACTACCCTGTGACTTGTGAATTGTCACTGCATAAGCCAGTTCTAACTCCTCTAGTTGACTAAATGGATAGGTAACCAAACGTCCTTCATCAAATTCTACCGTTAATTCCTCTGCAAATAGATTAATTTCTTTGATTACTCCTGTATCACCATTAAATACGCCTGTTCCACTATCAATCGTAATACCATAACGGCTTTTGGTCTCCCAAGTAATCTGATAATTGTTCTTCACCTGCATTACCTTGTCACCCTCACGAAAGATTCCCCCGGAATGTTCCTTTTCCTTTTTCTCCTGGGAGGAAGGGTTTAGATACTGTTGTAATACTTGATTCAGCCTTTCTACTCCAAGTTCTCCTTTTCTCATTGGCGTAAGCACTTGTATATCGTAAACAGAAGCATTTACGTACTTTGGCATCTTATCACGGACTAGAGAGATAATGACGCTAATAATTACATTAACATCATCTCTTTTTAGCAAAAAGAAATCCTTGCTCTTATTATCCAAGGTAATATGTTCTCCGGAATTGATCTTATGAGCATTTACGATAATATCACTTTCGGATGCTTGTCTAAAAATCTTTTTTAACATAACAACTGGAAATGCCTTCGATTCAATCATATCTCGCAGTACATTTCCCGGTCCAACGCTTGGTAACTGATTGACGTCACCAACTAAGATTACTCTGGTACCAACCGTAATCGCTTTTAATAAGGAATGCATTAAAGAGATGTCAACCATCGACATCTCGTCGATGATAATTACATCTGCCTCAAGGGGATTTAGCTCGTTACGTTCAAAGCTCATCCTACCATCCTTATCATCCATTCCTTTGGTAAGCTCCAATAAACGATGAATTGTACTTGCCTCATAACCAGTCGTTTCTTTCATACGCTTTGCAGCTCGTCCAGTAGGAGCTGCAAGAAGCATATCCATACCTTCTGCTTCAAAAAAGCGAAGTATTGTATTAATAGTTGTAGTTTTACCAGTACCAGGGCCACCAGTTATAATTAGTAAACCGCTACGGACCGCATCCATCACAGCATAGCGCTGCATTTCATCCAGCTCTAGATTTGTTTCCTGTTCTATTTTTGCAAGTCTCGTTTCGACTTGTGCTGGAGAGATATCATAGGATATGCTAAGGTCTGAAAGCATATTCGCAACATTTAACTCCATATAATAAAAAGTTGTACTGTAAACATGCTGCTCTTCCTCTGACTCTTTAATCACCAGCTTTTTTTCAAGAGCGAGTGAGGTAATGTGCCGCTTAACTGTATCTGCTTCTACCATAAGCATCTCACATGTTTTACCAACCAAGCTATGCATCGGAAGATATACATGTCCGTTACCAGTCGCAAGCAACAAGGTATAAAGGATACCTGCTTTTACGCGATAATCAGCGTCAGTTCGAATTCCTATCCTAGAGGCAATTTCATCCGCAATCTTAAAACCTACACCACTGATATCTTCTGCAAGGCGGTATGGATTTTCTTTTATTATCTCATACATTCGCTCCCCATACTGCTTATAGATTTTAACTGCAAGATTTAAAGAGATGCCATATTGCTGAAGAAATAGCATGGCACTTCTCATCTCTCTCTTTTCGGAAAACTGTCGATAAATCTCTCTTGCTAACTTATCGCTGATCCCCTTCACTTCAGCAAGACGTTCTGGTTCTTCTTCTATTATCACAAATGTTTTTTCTTTAAATTTACGAACAATACGTGCTGCCAATGCGGTCCCGATCCCTTTGATTGCACCGGACCCTAAATAACGTTCGATTGACAGTAAGTCCTCTGGCTCCTTCATCTCATAGGAGCTCACCTGGAATTGCTCGCCGTACAATGGATGTGCAGTATAGCTACCGGTTAAAGCAAGATATTCTCCTTCATTGACAAAAGAAAATGTTCCAACGCAGGTCACTTCATCTTCTTCTGCGGAGAGACTTAGTACAGTATAACCATTTTCACCATTTCGATATACAATTCTCTCTACATATCCTTTTAATTCTTCCGCCATACTCTTCCTTTCTACACCCAGTGCATATCGAATCAGTTTACAGATTCGATATGCTAAAATAGAACGTGTGAAACTAGTCTTTTATCTTCACACTATATTGTGCGTCTTAAGTGTGTAAATAGCCTCATTAGCAAAAACATCAAGTAACATTGATGTCTTTGCCAATGAGGCTTATCTTTTTATCTTATTTAAATCCTGATAATTATTAACTTATATCAAGTATTCTGATCTCTCTTCATTGCCTCATAAAGCTGCTTTGCAATTCCTAATTGACCGGTTTCTGTAATGTCCTTTGCATAGCTTTGGTATAACATATCACCAAAGTAGGACATATACTCATTTTCATCCTCATCACTCTTTGCAATGGTATTCTTTACTTGTTTCATAACTTGTTCTACTAAGTAAGTTTCAAAGCTCTTACAGGACTCCATTAGTTCCTCGTCAGTGGCAGACTTAATATCTTTACCAAGGTTGTTTTCTAACTTCGCTGTCTTTGATGTACTTTGTGCAGTTTGAGTCAATGTCTGAAACATTGCATCACTTCCTACGGAAATACTCATCTGTTTCTTCCTTTCTACTAGATAGCTGAAATTCTGCTGAATAACTGTAATTCTATCGAATGGCAGAAATTTTATGAATAGACTGACATTCTACCTAATGGTTATAAACCATTTAACGACGTAAGTTATTCGCTTGCTGTAGCATCTCATCTGCAGCTGTAATTGCTTTGGAATTCATCTCATAGGCTCTTTGTGCTACAATCAAATTCACAATTTCATCCGCTGTCTGTACATTGGAAGCTTCAAGATATCCAGTATGAATCTTACTTTGTTTAAGACTCTTATTCTCCGCTTCCTTAAGAGGTGCACCAGAGGCTTCCGTCTCATAAAATAAACTTCCACCAGCTTTCTCTAACCCAGCAGGATTAACAAACTGAGTAAGACCGATTTGTATTCCAGTACGCTGTGCAATATTATTCGCATCAGGGTACATTACGTTTCCGTACTCATCCATGGTTACTTTCGAGAGATCCCAATCCTTATTGAATACAACTGGCTGTCCCTTTGTATTAAGTACAGGGTATCCATCAGCGGATGCTAAGGTTACCCCTTCCGTACCAATCGCGGTACGAAATGATCCATTTCTTGTATAAGCAGTATTACCATCAGCATCACGAACAGAAAATAATCCTTTACCTTCAATTGCAAGATCCCAATCATTACTGCTTTCTTGTAAGGTTCCCTGAGTAAAGGAAGAAACGATACCAGTTACTCTGACACCAGAACCAACCTGTCCTATCACAGGTTTTTGATTTCCTTCACTATCCGTTACTTTACTTTGTATTTTAGAATATAACAAGGAGGAAAATTGTGCGGTCTCCTTCTTATATCCGGCTGTATTAATATTTGAAAAGTTATTTGATATGGTATCTAAAGTTGTTTGCTGAGAAATCATACCCGATGCCCCAGTCCAAAGTGCTCTCATCATAAAAATCCTCCATTCTGCCCCAAATGTGCAATTTGGGCGAATGCACAAAAGTTGTGTATCTTCTCTCGTGCAAGTATTATCTTATCGTAACATAATTGATATAAGAATTTCTAAAATTAGATTTTACCTACTGAATTTGCAGCTAACTCTAACGTACCGTCAATGGACTGAAGTACTTTCTGATTTGCTTCATAAGCTCTTGTAATAGCAATCATATTTACCATTTCACTAACAACATTGACATTGGACTGCTCTGTGTATCCTTGACGAATACCAGAAGTTGTATCTTTCTCTCTAGAACCGTCTACTGCTTCATACATAGCCTCACCGAATTTTTTTAGATAATCATAATCCTCAAAATCTGTTACGACTAGCTTGTCTACTTGTACGCCGTCTGCAAAAACATTACCCTGTAAATCAATGACGATTTGGCTGGCGTCTGTTGGCACCTGAAGGTTACCTCCCTCACTCATGAGGTGATTTCCATTCACATCAACAATATAACCCTCTTTATCCATTAAAAACTGTCCAGCTCTGGTATAACGCTCCTTAGCGTTTCCATCTTTATCTAAAACTTGCATTTTGAAAAATCCAGAACCTTCGATTGCTAAATCAAATGTATTACCAGTTTCTCTTAAAGAGCCCTGTGTATAATCAGTATAAACTTCACCAAGCTTCACTCCAAGCGTCATTTTACCAATTCTCTTATCAGTAAAATTCTCGGACTCATCTCGAATTTTTAACGTTAGAACATCATCAAAGGATTGATTTGTTACGCCTTCCTTTTTATATCCAACAGTAGCAGAATTCGCTAAATTGTTTGATATGATATCTAGACGCTTTTGTTCATTTTCCATACCGGTCCAACCAGTATATAGACCTCTAACCATTCCATTCTCCTCTCATGACATAGCTGTCTATGAATTTATCCATTCCTTGTATTTTTGTGAAGCTAAGTTAGTTATACTTATAATCAGTCTTTTTTACTACCACTTAAAAATTCAACGTATTTACCAGTACCAATTGCAACTGCTGTCATTGGATCTTCCGCAGTCATTGTTGTAATACCAGTTTTTTCTTCGATTAATTCTTCTAGCCCATATAATAAACAACCGCCACCTGTTAATACAATACCGCGATCTGCGATATCTGCAGCTAATTCCGGTGGAGTTTTTTCAAGTACACTATGAACCGCTTCTACAATCTGAGAAGTAGTTTCTTTTAGTGCTTCCTCTGTTTCTTCTGAAGTAACAGAGATTGTTTTTGGAAGACCTGTAACAAGGTTACGTCCTCTAACATCCATGGCTACAACTTCTGGTCTGCGGTAAGCAGAACCAATCTTAATCTTAATATCTTCCGCTGTTCTTTCACCAATTAATAAATTATGCTTTTTACGCATATAACGAACAATTGCTTCATCAAAGTCATCGCCTGCAATCTTAATTGAGGTAGAAACTACTGTTCCTCCTAAGGAAATAACTGCAATATCACTTGTTCCACCACCAATATCTACAATCATATTACCACATGGTCTTGAGATATCAATACCAGCTCCAATTGCTGCTGCGATAGGCTCTTCTATAATAGCAACATCTCTAGCTCCTGCTTGATAAGTTGCATCTTCTACTGCCTTCTTTTCTACTTCTGTAACTCCACTTGGTACACAAACGCTAATAATTGGTTTACGGAAACGTTGCTTACCAACAGCTTTCTGTATGAAGTATTTTAACATTTTTTCTGTAACTGTATAATCGGAGATAACACCCTGACGTAATGGACGTACCGCAACGATATTTCCAGGTGTTCTTCCAAGCATTAGCCTAGCTTCTTCACCAATTGCTTTTATTTTATTTGTATCTCTGTCAAAGGCAACTACGGAAGGCTCCTTTAATACAACGCCTTTGCCTTTAATATATACCAGAACACTAGCTGTTCCTAAATCGAT
>DPVV01000534.1:0-5236 GCA_003526525.1 Lachnoclostridium phytofermentans
GGAAAATAAGTCCTTCCGGACATCTTCCAGTTTCTATTCCAAGATGTTCAGGGCAGATACCTGCTTATTATAATTATAAGAAATCCTACCGAGCAATGGGATATTATGATATAGAGCAGAAACCATTATATCCCTTTGGTTATGGATTAAGTTACTCAACTTTTCAATATAGCAATATAGAATTGAAAGTAAACAGGAGGCTCTGTGAAAAAAGGTGTGATGCTGGGAAAAGACAGCATATAGTGAAAGCAGAAGATTTAAGAAAATATGGGATAACTATAGACGTACTTGTTTTCAATTCCGGAAATTACCATAGTAGTACAGTGATTTTATTGTATATTAAAGACAATGCTGCTAGTGTTGTAACCAGGATAAAAGAACTGAAAGCATTTAAGAAAGTTCAGGTTTTAAAGAACGAAACCAGGTCCTGCCAATTGACTTTATGTGAAAAGGATCTGTCATTATGGAATCAAGATATGGAATTTGTGTTGGAAGAAGGAGAATTCCAATTAATTTTAAATGACGGTATCAATGATATATGGGAAGAAAACTTATTAGTAGAGTAGTGCAGGAATGGTGTTCGCATTCTTCTTTTTGCAGATTTTTATTTGGAAGATGAGTAGAATTTGACTTTAGATGCGCTAAAATATTGCAACGGAAAGGGAAAAATCATGTATATTTTACCGGTACCCCAGCATTGGGAAGAAAAAGAAGGCTTATTTTTACTAGATTACCATTATAAAATAGTAGTGGAAGCTACAGTTACGGTTTATGAATATGCAAAGCTTTTGCAAGAGGATTTGAAAAAACAATTGGGCTATGCTCCTGCCATTACAAGGGGAGAGAGTTCTGCAGGTGATATCCTACTAGTACATAACTCATCGCTGTTAGAAGAAGAATATCATTTGGATATCTGTACGGAAGGCTTACATCTGAAATTTGGAAGTGAAAAGGGACTTTTATATGGCGTACAGACTCTGCGCCAGATGGTTTCGCAGGTAGGGGCTTTGCTTCCTTGCTGTGAAATCAAGGATTATCCGAATATTGCCAACCGAGGATATTATTTTGACGTTACCAGAGGTCGTATTCCAACCATGGAAAGCCTTAAGGCACTGGCAGATAAGTTAAGTTATTATAAAATGAACCAGCTGCAATTGTACATAGAACACAGCTACCTTTTTAAGAATCAAAGTGAGGTCTGGAGAGATGACACACCTTTAACAGCTCAGGATATTATGGAGCTAGATGCTTATTGCCGGGGTCTAAATATTGAGCTGGTACCTTCCGTATCAACTTTTGGGCATCTATATAAGGTATTGAATACGAAAACTTATGGAGTATTCTGTGAAGCTCCCGAACTGGTAAAAGAAGAATTTTCTTTCAATGACCGGATGCATCATCACACCTTAGATGTATCCAATAAAGGAAGCATTGAATTTGCAAAGAAACAAATAGAGGAGTTTCTGCCTTTATTTACATCAGAACATTTTAATATCTGCGCAGATGAAACCTTTGACCTCGGTAAGGGAAAGAGTAGGGAACTGGCCGAAAATAAAGGGATTCACAGACTCTATCTTGACTTTGTAAAAGAACTTTGCGAATTTGTTATAGAAAAAGGAAAACGCCCTATGTTCTGGGGAGATGTTATTGCAGGATTTCCGGAAACGATCCGTGAATTACCGAAAGATGTTATCTGTCTGAATTGGGGATACGCGGCGGAGCAGAGAGAGAATGAAACAAAAGCTCTTTTTGATGCGGGAGCCGTACAATATGTATGCCCAGGAGTAGGAGGCTGGAACCAGTTCATTAACTTGATAGAATGCTCCTATCATAATATAACAAAAATGTGTTCCTACGCTCATAAATATCAGGCTCTGGGAGTTTTGAATACGGACTGGGGCGATTTTGGACATATCAACCATCCGGAATTCTCAACTACAGGGCTTATATACGGAGCTGCTTTTTCTTGGAACCAGAAGCAATTGACATTCTCAGATATCAACAGGCAGATATCTTGCATTGAGTACGGGGACAATAGCGAGCGGTTCGTGGACAGAATTGCTACATCTGGCTCCACGTCCGTATTTGATTGGTGGCATGTAGTAATGTATAAGGAATATGGAAATACAGACTTTGCCACAGAGGAAACTATGGTAAGGGTTTCAGCAGCCAATGAAGTCTTACATAAATTAAAAAGAGAACTGTATGAAGGTATTGTTTTTATGAAACCGGAGAAGAGAGGCCTACTAAAGGCTTATCTAGTAGCTGTAAATGGAATAGAGCTCTTTAATAACATCGGTGCTACCATTGCCCATGCAAAATACGGGATAAACGGGGAAGTAAAGAAAGATCTTGCTAAAGAGCTGGAATACTGGTTCTATGATTACAAGGAAATCTGGAGGACGGATAGCAGAGAATCGGAGCTTTATAGGCTGCAGGAAGTTATCATATGGTATGGGGATTTATTAAGGAATTTAGGATGTTAAAAAGATCTGAAATTGCGGTCAGCGTAGGGCAATGAGGCTATGAGCAAGTAGTGTAAGCGGATCGAGAATATCCGCTTTGACGCCCTAGCACGTCCTATGTAGTTCTCCGACAAGCAACCAGAATATTACAAGCAGGGGGAACTAGTCAAAGACAGCGAAGTAACAGGCGCTTATACCATCAGGAGGATTTGTGTGCTATCATTTCACTTGTCAAGTAGCATATAATATGATATTCTAAACCATATTATAACGTTTTAATTCAAGAGATATGGGTAGGTGAAGATATGGCGAATATTACGATTAAAGATGTAGCAAAAGAAGCAGGGGTGTCCATAGGAACTGTTTCCAATGCTTTAAATGGTAATCGATATATTAATCCTGATACGAAGCAAAGGGTTATGGAGGCGGTAAAAAAACTGAATTATATTCCAAATCTGAATGGCAGATATTTAAAGGCTGGTGCTACAAAAAACCTCGGATTTTTTACCAATAGTATATCAGGTCCTTACTTTTGTCAGTTAATGGACTATATGAGTCGGGAATGTGAGCGTAGAGAATATAATCTTAATGTTTTTATTACAAAGGATTCCTCTGTTATTATGGGAAATATACTAGGTAAGAATCTTGATGGTGTTCTTATATATGAAGATACCACGGTAAATGAAAATGAAATACGTATTTTCGAAGAAGAAGGAATAAAGGTAGTATTTTTGGACCGTGAAGTTAGTAAGAAAGGTGTTTCTAGCATAGTATTTGATTCGTATGAAGCAGGATATGAGGCTACAAAGCATCTTATCAATCTAGGACATAAAAAAATAGCGTTTATTGAATGTGTCGATGAGGTAACAGATAGTTTGCGCCGTAAAGAGGGGTATAAGGCTGCTCTAGCGGAATGTAATTTACCAGTGGAGGAAAAATTCATTTTAAAAGGAGCTTTTGAAGAGGGATATACATACAATACGATAAAAACTCTTTTAAAGCTTCATTCAACGGATCTTCCTGATGCCTTCTTAGCAGGTAACGATTTAAGTGCAATTGGTTGTATCAAAGCCTTGCAGTCTGATGGTTTTCAAGTACCTGAAGACTTTAGTGTCATTGGATTTGATGATATTGATATCGCTAGATATTTTACTCCTGGTCTGACAACGGTAAGAAATCCGATTGCTAGGCAGGGAACACTGGCTATTGGTACTTTGATTGATATGATTGATGGGAAGGAACAAGGAACCATTGTGAAATTAGAAGGTAATTTAATAATAAGGAAATCCTGTACAAGAAAAAAATAGCTGTTAAAAGCGAAGGTGGGAGCAAAGAATATAGTAAATATGATTCTTTGTTCCTACCTTTTTTTAAGCATGTATTAAAACGTTATTACAACTACGAAAATATGATATTTTAGCTGAAAATAGTACAATAAAGTCATGACTATTAAAATTATGGTTGTATATTATTACTAAAAAGGTTAAATGAATATATTGTAAATTTAAAAATAATGTGATATACTACCAATTATTAAAACGTTTTAATATAAAAATAAAAAGTTTAAAGAAGTGTGCTAAGTTAATCGAGTCAGGTGGATTGGAGGAAAAGATTTAAAGAAAAGCATATCAGTTGCAAAGTGTGGGCATGTCTGTTTTTAAGTTTGGAAATAGATATGAGCACGGGGGATGTTAATATTTCACATGTAGATTAAAACGTTTTAACGAAGCTATAAAAGCTAACAATGGAGGTTCAAGATGAGTAAAAAGAAGCTAAGCTTTTTGAAGACAGTTAAAAAACAGGCTGGCTTTCAAAGTATGGTTATACCAGGTGTTATATTCATGATTATATTTAGTTTTATGCCTATCTATGGATTGAGCATTGCATTCAAAAACTACACAGTTGTGGATACATTATCAACTGCAAAGTGGGTAGGCTTTCATAATTTTATAATAGCGTTTCGGGATAAGTTCTTTTGGAAATCGGTAATTAATACATTGGGAATCAGCTTCCTAAAACTATTCATTGGTTTTACGATTCCCATCATACTCTCTGTTATGATTTATGAGGTTAAGGACGGACCGTTTAAGAGAATCATGCAGACGATTTCCTATTTACCGCACTTTCTTTCCTGGATTGTACTAGGGGGTATGATGATTAGCTGGATGTCAACAACAGGTATGTTTAACGAAATATTACGTTCTCTTGGATTAATAAGTGAGCCAAAGAACATCTTGCTGGATGCGAATAAGTACTGGATGATTGCGGTACTATCTGATGTTTGGAAGGAAGCAGGTTGGGGAACGATTCTATATTTGGCAGCCATGGCAGGTATTGACAGTACATATTACGAAGCGGCTAAGATTGATGGTGCAAGTCGTATAAGGCAAATCATGCATATCACCTTACCTTTATTAAAAACAATTATTAGTTTGAACTTTATTTTAACAGTAAGCGGACTATTAAAATCAAATCTTGATCAGACATTAGTATTAATGAATTCACAAAACCGTGCGAAAGCTGAGGTAATCGATTCTTATGTTTACCGAATGGGTATCACGCAGGGAGATTTCTCTTATGCAGCAGCGGTAGGATTAGGGGTTTCTATTGTTTCAGTAATTTTACTGCTAACCGCGAATTATTTTACAAGCAAAATTAATGATGAGTCGGTATTGTAATATAACCTCATCAGGGAAGGAACTTACCTGTTTTAGCAGGAGTTCAAGCTCCTGCTGAAATGCCACGTAGTGGCAATGAGGTTATGAGCAAGT
>DPVV01000534.1:5481-5701 GCA_003526525.1 Lachnoclostridium phytofermentans
GCGAATATCCGCTTTGAATTGGAGGAAATTAGGTTTATGAAAAAAGCTAATATAAATGAAAGCAAGAGATTTGATATAGTGAATCGATTTGTTTTGCTTCTGATTGCAGTAATAATCGTGGTACCAATTTGGAATATTGTGGCCTCTTCCTTTAGTAGCGGAAAAGCATTGGCAGAAGGAGGATTTGTTTTCTGGCCAAAGAAATTCTCAATTGAGAATT
>DPVV01000534.1:5965-6746 GCA_003526525.1 Lachnoclostridium phytofermentans
CAAGGCTGTTATGAATGATTCGAGTATATGGAAGGCATACATCATATCGGTTTCTAAGACTGTGATCGGTGTAGTTGCCCATGTATTCTTCTGTTCTATGGTGGCTTACGGTCTTAGCAAAAGAGATCTAATGGGTAGGAAAGTGTATACAGCTATGGGTGTAATTACCTTATTTTTTTCAGGCGGTATGATACCTACTTATTTATTAATGAGACAATTAAACCTTATCAATAATTTTATGGTTTATATTATCCCCTCTTTGTTTAGTTATTATGATGTTGTAATACTAATGAATTTCTTCAGACAGTTACCTGTATCCATGGAGGAATCAGCAAAAATTGACGGTGCAGGGGCATGGAGAATATTTTTAAAGATTATAATGCCGTTATCAAAACCTGCAATAGCTACCATAGCATTGTTCCATGGAGTTTATCAATGGAACGACTTCATGACAGCAAAATTATATATTACGGATAAAGTTTTATATCCAGTACAGATGAAATTATATGAAATTATAGTAAGACAGAGTGTTCAGAATATGCCGGTAGGCAGTGTTGTAATGGAGACCACTTCAAAAGGGATACAGCTGGCTACCATCGTTATCACAACAGTACCAATATTGATTGCTTATCCTCTGCTACAAAAGCATTTTGTTACAGGCATGATGCTTGGTGCAGTAAAAGAATAAGAGAATAAAAGGAGGTAAGTTTTATGAGAAAAGGATTATTAAAATGGATGACAAGATCCATGGCTCTTCTAATGGCGACCACAGTGTTGCTTG
>DPVV01000342.1:0-226 GCA_003526525.1 Lachnoclostridium phytofermentans
AATGATATGCTCCGAGTTGGTGAGCGTAACGTAGAAGCTACAAAAGAAAAATTAAATTCATTAAGGATTCCAATTCTTGCTCAGGATACCGGTTTAAATTACGGTAGAACCATCGAATTTAATCCAGAATCTGGAGAATTACTAATTAAATCTGTTGGGAAGCCTCTAAAGAAAATCTAATTTTTATAAAAGCAATCAATTATGTGTGCTAAAGCACGCAGATGGG
>DPVV01000342.1:411-4496 GCA_003526525.1 Lachnoclostridium phytofermentans
CTAAAGCACGCAGATGGGAGTATTATGAAGAATAAGAACATACCTGCGATTGTTACGTTATGTGCAGGAGCCATCGCAAGCATCACCTGTATAGTGAATCGGTATAATTTGGTTTCAACACTTGGAATCGTATTGTGTGTGCTCATTGTCTTTTACGTGATTGGATTAATTGTAGGCAAAATCATTATGAAAACAAATAAGGCTGCTAATGACGCATATATCGAGCAGGAACGAATTAAAATGAAGGCTGCAAAGGCAGAAGAAGCAGTATCTGAGGATGGAATAACGGACGAGTCGTTAGAAGAAGTAGATGACGAAACAGTGGTTACATTACAAGAGAAGGTTGATTAATACAGGGGAGAGATAGCCTATGAGTGCTGATGCAAAGCAAAAATTATGGGATGAATACAGTAAGAAGAGAACTCCTGACGTCAGAGAAAAAATCATAATTGAGTATGCGAATCTAGTAAAGATTGTAGCAGGAAGACTCAGCATTTATTTAGGATATAATGTGGAATATGACGATTTGGTTGGTTATGGAACCTTCGGTTTAATCGATGCAATAGATAAATTTGACTGTGAAAAGGGAGCCAAATTCGAAACTTATGCATCTCTTCGTATACGTGGTGCAATCCTTGATCAGATCCGTAAGATGGATTGGATTCCAAGAACATTAAGACAGAAGCAAAAACGGTTAGATGCAGCATATCAGAAGCTGGAAATTATGTATGGCCGTCAAGCAACAGATGAAGAAGTGGCGAAAGAGCTTGAAATCACTACGGGAGAACTAGAAACTTGGCAGAATCAAACGAAGATATCGAACCTTGTATCCTTAGATGAATATATGGAACAAGGGGAAGTTAGGGTAGAAAATACTGCCAGTGAGGATTATGTCCAGCCAGAGAAGGTAATAGAAAAGCAAGAATTAAAAGCAATGTTAGTGAAGGCATTAGAGTATCTGACAGAAAAAGAAAAGAAAGTTATCGTCCTATATTATTATGAGGACTTAACATTAAAAGAAATTAGTGCGGTACTGGAAGTGTCTGAATCTAGAATATCACAGCTGCATACTAAGGCATTACAAAAGATGAGACAAAAGTTAGGTAATAACTTAAATATATTTATGGGGCAGTAAGTGAAGAAACTCTTGAGACAGCATAAAGACTGCAAGAAAACAAAGAAACTTGTAGAGTATGAATGTATAGGGAGAGTGTTAAAATGGCGAATGATAATGCAATATTTCAACTGATAACGAATAACGATGGCACTTACCTTCAGTTAATTCCAGCGAAAGGATTAGGAAAAACTTTTCTTTTCAACGAATTGGATGAGTATTTGACGAAGCGTAGAATTGATTATGACAAAGTAGTGGTGAATGATGCTTTACTTAGGTTAACGGAAACTAAGATCGTTAAGCTTAATAATGCTGTTCGTATGCCAGAAGGTGAAGGAATCAAAGTAACAATTTCAGATGACCGTATGGAGGCTGTCGCAAGATTTTATCCACCATCTCCAAATGGAAGTGTTATGAATTTCACGGAAATAATTAATGACCTTGTAAAAGCAGGAGTAAAATATGGGGTCGTCGAAGAGAATGTAAAATCATTCTTAAATGAAAGAATTTATTTAGAAGATATTGTATTAGCACGTGGAACTGAACCAGTTCAAGGGAAAAATGCTGTTATAACTTACTATTTTAATACAGATTTAACAAGAAAACCTAAAGAGAATGAAGATGGTACAGTTGATTTTCATCAGCTAGATACTATTAGTAGAGTAAGCAAGGGCGCATTGTTAGCAAATTTAGTACCAGCTATTCAGGGGAGGCCAGGAATTAGTGTAGTGGGAGCTGCAATCCAACCGGATAGAGTAGAACATAAAATTTTAAGGACAGGAACAAAGACAAAATTGTCTGAAGACGGATGTTCCTTATACTCTTTGGCAGATGGACATGCATTATTAAGTGGTGATAAAGTAAATGTATCAGACTCTTTTGAGATAAAAGGGGACGTTGATGCTTCTACTGGTGATATCGAGTACGATGGTAATGTTTCTATCAAAGGTAGTGTACGTACAGGCTATAAGGTAATTGCTAATGGTGATATAATTGTTGATGGTGTAGTAGAAGGCGCTCTGTTACAGGCAGGAGGCCAGATTATATTAAAACGTGGAATTCAGGGTATGAACAAAGGAGCCCTTATCGCGGCGAGTAATATAGTCAGTAAATTTATTGAGAATGCAGAGGTTCGTGCCGGTGGCTACATAACTTCAGAGGCGCTTCTACACAGTCGCGTTTCTGCAAGAGGTGATGTAATTGTTGGTGGCAAGAAGGGATTCATTACAGGAGGCGAAATTCGATCAGGTACAATGATTCATGCCAAAACAGCAGGTTCCACGATGGGAACGAATACTTTACTTGAGGTTGGCGTAGATCCGACCATTATTGAAGAGTATCGTCGTATTGAAAAAGAGCTGCCGAATATGAATAAGGAATTGGAACAACTTACTCAGAACCTATTATTATATTTAAAGAAATTTAAAGGCGGAGAAAATTTACCGCTAGATAAGAAGTTATTGATTAAATCAATGTCGGTAAATAAAGATGCACTTGAGAAAAAGAAGGCGGAATCGATTGCGCGCATGGAAGAGCTTCAGTCATTTATGGATGATAATGAGAGTGGTTGTATTAAGATAAGCGATACGATATATCCTGGATGCAAGGTAGCAATTTCAAATGTGGTATATTATGTTCGTAATGAAACTGTTCATTGCAGTTTGGTTAGAGATCGTGCTGATATAAAGGTAGGTCCTTACTAAGCCCATTTTCTTTGAAAGGGGAGTTAATATGCCAATAACACCGATTGAAATGATATCGATACCAACGAAGTCACAAGAGGCATCATTAGTAAAAAGTGTTGAGAATCAAAGGCCATTGAACGAACAAATAGCTTTTGCTGGGAAGTTTAATGATGATATTAAGCATCATAGTGAACAAACAACCGCAGCAACAAAAAGTGATAATCCGGAATATCGATATGATGCAAAAGAAAAAGGGAACAACTCATTCTTTGAACAGCAAAATAAACAAAAGAAAAAAGATAAGAAAAAGGATGATAGTTTAGGAAAGAATGAAAATGAACCACATAGAGGAATTGATATCAGAATATAAAGGGGAACATAAGTAACTATGAGTACACCACAAATTATATTACTGATTGTCGGCTTGGCTTTTATTTTTCTAAGTTTCTTACTTGTAGAACGGCCAAAAGCAGGAAAAGGACAGTCTTCTAGTATTGGTGATAGTTTAAACTATGAACTTAGCGAAGAAGAGAAGAAGAAAATAAGACGACAGGTGCAAGCAGTAATCGAACAAGAAATGAGCAATCGAATCATCGATGCTGAGGATAAGTTAAACCAGTTATCGAACGAAAAAATTATGGCGGTTAATGAGTTTTCTACGGGAGTCCTTGAGAAGATAGAAATAAACAATAGTGAAGTTGTATTCTTATTTCAGATGTTAAATGAGAAAGAAGAAGAATTAAAATCAACATTTTCAAAGATGGAAACAGTACGTAGGGATGTTAAGGACTTGCATGATAAACTCTCAAAACTCATAGATGAAAGAAATAAGATAACCACAGTAACTTCGAAGGGTGAGGAACACTTTGAGAGTACAGAAGAGAAACTAAAAGCTCTTGAGGAAGCGGAAGCAACGGATTTTGTCCATATGGAAAAGTGTACTAATAATTCTGTTGGGACAGATACTGACCTTTTGGTTACTAAGCACAAGGATGAAATAATCAATCTCTATAAGAAACAATATTCCATCCGTGACATTTCAAAACAGTTAGGTCTAGGGCAAGGTGAAGTGAAACTTGTACTTGATTTATATGCAAATAAAATGAGGTAATATAGGAAAGATTTCTTTAAGTAAGTATTGTTTCCGAATCAATTTAAAACCTACTATCATTATACATAATAAGAAAAAGTTCGCGAAGCGTGCTTTTTCTTATTATGTATTGAGTACATGCCTAGAAATGGAGAAAAGATGAAATTAAAATATTACATGAGGGGAATAGGAGTAG
>DPVV01000163.1 GCA_003526525.1 Lachnoclostridium phytofermentans
TATCTTTAAAGGGGACAAGAAGGTGGGTATTATTTGCGTTTTCAGCACCTTTTATCTTTGCTTTTACTGTTTCATTAACCGCTGATGTAACAGTAAATCATAAGTACATTATGATGTCACTTATGTTGCTAGGAATATTTGCCGCTATTTTTCTAGTAAAATTGTTTGAAAATCGCAGCATTTTCTTAAAATTTATCAGTGGAATTTTAGTTATCATTCTAACTTGTACCGGCTTCTATGAATATTTAGTTGTATTAAAGAAGAATAGTGGAAGTAATTATGTGGTACTAAATATGGAAGATGAAGTAACCGAATGGGTTATGGATCATACAACTGCGAAAGATATTATATTATCACCGTATTACGCACTCAATCAGGTTGTTCTTGGGGGAGGTATGTTATATCTTGGATGGCCATACTTTGGATGGTCAGCTGGTTATGACACGGAAGGTAGACAAGCAATGGTGACAAGAATGTATGAAGCGGACACCACAGAAGAGTTAATAAGTTTGGTGGAGCAAGAAAATATTCGCTACATTATTGTTGACTATGATGCCAGAACATCTGATTTATATATTGTGAATGAAGAGAATATTAGAAACACGTATCAAGCGGTATTTTCGGCGGGAGAAGGAGAGTGGAATACCACGATTTATGATACCACACAAAAATTAGTACAATAGGAAAGAGAGGACGATTCATGAAAGTTAAGAATGTAGTAGTTGGAGCAGGATTAGCAGGGCTAACCATTGCACAGCGTATCGCAAACGAATGGCAGGAAGAGGTTTTAGTGATTGAGAAGAGAGACCATATTGGAGGAAATGTCTTTGATTCCTACAATGAAGATGGTATCTTAATTCATAACTATGGACCACATATCTTCCACACAAATGATAGAGGTGTCTACGAATATTTAAGTCAGTTTACGGAGTGGAATGACTTTTGGCACAGGGTATTAACTTATGTGGATGGTAATTTGATTCCAATGCCAATTACAGTGGAGACGATTAACAAGTTATATAATATGAATCTTTCCTGTGAAGAGGTAGAAGAGTTTATAAAAAAACAAGCAGTTGTAATTGATGAGATTAAAACAAGTAAAGATGTGGCATTATCTAAGGTAGGAGTCGACATTTATGAGAAGTTCTTTGAAAGTTATACAAAGAAGCAATGGGGAATTGATCCAGGAGAGATTGATACTTCCGTGATTAGTCGTATTCCTATTCGTTATAACCGTGATACAAGATATTTTACCGATCGCTATCAAGGTATGCCAAAGCATGGTTATACTAAGATGTGCCAGAATATGATTGCAGATAAAAAGATAAAGATCTTATTGAATACGGATTATAAAGAGATTATTGATGATTTAGACTATGGATTACTAATCTATACAGGACCTACAGATTATTTTTATAATTTTAAACATGGTAAATTAGCATACCGCAGCATTGATTTTAAATTCGAAACCATGGATTGTGAGAAGTATCAAGAGGCTCCAGTAGTAAATTATCCAAATGACTATGATTTTACAAGAATCACAGAGTTTAAACAAATGACATGGCAAGAGCATAAGAAGACGACAATACTAAAAGAGTTCCCAGGTTCTGAAGGAGAACCTTATTATCCTTTCCCAACCAAAGAGTGCAAAGAACAATTCGCTTTATATCAAGAAGAGATGAAGAAAGAAACAAAAGTACACTTCTTAGGAAGACTTGCAGAATATCGTTATTATAATATGGATGCGGTTGTAAGAAGTGCATTGGATTTATTTGGGTCTTTGGAGAAAAAATAGTAAGCAATACCTATAAAGACGCTTATATTGCGCAAAGATAAAGTGCGTATGTATATGGCTAAAATGAATGGAGATGGGAAGCAAATGGACAAACTATACATTGTAATTCCTGCATATAACGAAGAAGAGAATGTCGAGAATGTAGTTAGAGAATGGTATCCTATTGTTGAAAAAATCGGAAATGGTAGTAAGCTAGTTGTGATTGATGATGGAAGCAAAGATCATACGTATGAGCTGATGAAAAAGTTAGCTAAGGACCTTCCAGCTTTTGAGCCAATTACAAAACCAAATGGCGGTCACGGCGCTACGGTATTGTATGGATATCATTATGCCATTAAAGCGGGAGCAGATTATGTCTTCCAAACAGATTCTGATGGTCAGACGTTACCAAAGGAATTCTGGGATTTTTGGAAGAAAAGAGAGCAATATGCAATGGTGATTGGTCATCGTAAAGGCAGACAAGATGGATTATCCAGAGTATTCGTTACAAAAACTTTAAAATATGTATGTAGGATATGCTTTCATGTAAAAGTTACAGATGCTAACACACCATTTCGCTTGATGAAAGCGGATATATTAAAGGAACAATTAAAACTTGTTCCGGAGAATTTTAACCTATCAAATGTTATTATTTCGGTAATTTATGCAAAGAAGAAGTTACCGGTTCTTTATCTGCCGATTACGTTTCGTCCGCGTCAAGGTGGTGTGAATTCTATTAATTTTAAAAAGATTGTAAAGATTGGAAAAAAGGCTTATAAGGACTTTATACAAATAAACAAATGCCTAAAATAAGCAGTGTGAATTGCTTCTGAGCAGGCATGTTTAAAAGGGTGAAAAATCAAAGATTTTTCACCCTACGAATTTGTGTTACCGATTCGCAGGATACTGGTAAATGGAGGTTAGAGTGTATGAACGAACGGAACAAAAAAGGGAGTAATTCAGGAGCTACCTCCTGTCTTACAAAAATCATTATTCCCTATGCAATGCGTATCATAGTATATTTGATTGCATTCTTTGTAGGTAAAAAATTATTGAAAGAGGATTTTACTCCTTTTCTAACGTGGTGGTTGACCTTACTTGCGATTACTATTACGTTTTATCCTCTGATTGGAGTATTGTTTAAAAACTTTCATGATAGTGGATGGATTTTTTCAAAAGCGATTGGAATTGCAGTAGCAGGCTGGGTGCTATGGTATTTATCTTCGTTGCGCTTATTAAAATTTACTAGGGAGAACGCGATAATCACACTAGTAATTTGCTTTCTCGTTAATCTCTTGGTTATCGGGTTGTCCTATTATCTAAAAAATCGAAGAGTAGAGAAAAAGTGTCTTCTAAATGACTGGTATCAGCTTGATGTGGATAAGGTGAAATCAATACTTACCGTAGAAGTCATGTTTTTTGTTATGTTTTTATTCTGGTGTTATGCGAGAGGATTTAAACCAGAGGCATACGGTACAGAAAAAATGATGGATTATGGATTTATGACAAGTATGATGAGAACGGAGTATATGCCGCCGATTGATACTTGGTTTTCTGGGGGAAGTATAAATTACTATTATCTAGGACAATACCTAGGTACCTATCTTTCTAAGTTAAGCGGTGTCGGTGTAGAATTTGGATATAATCTAATGCTCATGACACTAGCTGGTATTGCTTTTACCCAGTGTTATTCCATTATCTATAATGTGATGAGAACTTTCTTAATGGATAGTACACTTCGTCGTAGAAAAACTGCTAGAGAACATTTTGTTTTATCAAAGAGTAAATGGAAAGGTTTATGGTGTACCTTATCTGGCTTAATCTCTGGTTTTGCAGTTGTATTTGCTGGAAATATGCATTATCCAATTTATAAGCATATAAAACCATGGCTAGAAAAGGTATCAGGAAAGGAAGTTTCCAGTTACTGGTTTCCTAACTCAACACGTTATATTGGATATGATCCAGTTGTGGAAACAGATCAGACAATTCATGAGTTCCCGTCTTATTCTTTTATCCTAGGGGATCTTCATGCTCATGTCATTAATATCATCTTTGTTCTTGCAGTGTTAGGCCTATTATTTGCATGGTTGTTATATCGAAAACAGAAAATGGATGATATTCGTTATGGAATTACCATACAAAAACCGGATTTTCTACAAGAAGCATTTCATCCAATCATCTTGTTGCTAGGCTTTTTTATAGGATTATTCCATATGACGAATTTTTGGGATTTCCCAATCTACTTTGTCGTGGCAGGTGCTGTAATCCTTTTTTCTAATTTGGTCATCTACCAGTTTTCTAGAGTTGCTGTAATATTAACCGCGGCACAAGCAGTTATCATAATGTTAATATCTAGTGTAGTATGCAAACCTTTTACTGAGAGTTTCAACCAAATTTCCACTAGTATTTATTTAACAGAAGCTAGATC
>DPVV01000162.1 GCA_003526525.1 Lachnoclostridium phytofermentans
TCTGCAGCTTCTTCTATTGATACTGTGTCTTCTGGTCTTCCTAACATAGACCAAACTCCATAGATTTCTTTTTCAGAAACAAATGGTCCAATAAATGCTATCTTCTCTTTCTTTTTCAAAGGTAAAATTCCATCATTTTTTAATAGAACAAAAGATTTTTCTGCGGCTTCCAAAGAAACTTTTCTATGCTCTTCACATAGTATAATTTCTTTCTCTTTTTCCTCATCTGCATCTTTATATGGATTTTCAAATAATCCCAATTTATTTTTTAAGGCTAATATTCTTAGAACTGCTTCATCTAATAACTCCTCTTTCACCGTACCATCTTCGATTAAAGATTCAAGATTTTTGCTATAGATACCCGTCATCATATCGATGTCAACACCAGCATTCATAGCAAGTCCTGCAGCTTCCTTTCGGTCATTGGCATAACCATGGTATAGAAGCTCTTCAATAGCAGCCCAATCTGAGATTAGAACACCATCAAATCCCATTTCATCTCGAAGCACATTTCTCATAAGCCATTGATTACCAGTAGAAGGAATTCCGTTTAACGTATTAAATGATGTCATCACCATTTCTACTCCAGCCTTCACCGCTGCTTCATAAGCTGGAAGATAATAACCTCTCAGTGTATTTTCAGAAAGTTCCACCGTATTATAATCCCTACCTGCGGTAGGAGCTCCATATGCAGCAAAATGCTTTACACAAGCTGCTATTTTATATTCTTCACCAACGTTTGTGCCTTGGAATCCCTCCACCATTGCGATGGCAAAGTCACTGTTTAACTTTGCATCTTCACCGGTAGACTCCATTACTCTTCCCCATCTAGCATCACGAACTAAATCGACCATTGGAGCAAATGTGACATGAACACCAGAAACAGCAGATTCTTTTGCTGCTATCTGAGCGCATCGTTTTGATACTTCCGGTTCAAAAGTAGCTCCTTGTGCTAATGGAATAGGGAATATGGTACGAAATCCATTGATAACATCTAACATTAGCAACAATGGGATATTATGAGGATGTTTTTTTATGTAAGCATCCTGTATCTCTTTGTATTTTTTTGCGCCTAATAATCCAATAACAGATCCTGCCTGAGCAATACTTTGCTCTGTTATTCCATTTTCTCTGATCGGCCCTGTAAGTTCTACATCATCTATAAAAAAACCACTGGTAACTTGTAACAGTTGATTAATTTTTTCTGGAAGGCTCATATCCTGTAATAATTCTTTTAACTTTTGTTGATCCATTGTACGTTCCTTTCTGTCAAACATCATTATGTCTATTATCTATTACAGTAGTTAGAAGTTTGTGCCGAGGATTACGTAAGCACAAACTTCTGTGTGAAACTTAGAAGTTCTTCGGCACCGTATTGAGGTGCCCTAGAACTTCTTTTCACACATCATTCTTGGGTCTTTTGAATCTTTCTAACAGAACCTCGCTTCATAATTACAGAGTCATATACCATATGCTGTGAATTGTCTCCATTCATCATTCCGTGAAGCATAGATACCGCAGATAAAGCCATCTCTACCGCAGGTTGGTACACAGAATCCAAAGATGGATTATAAAACTCTGTCATTTCTATTCCGTCAAATCCAATAATTGAAATATCTTCTGGAATTCTTTTACCACTTGCTAACGCAGCCTTGGCAGCACCAATCGCTAATACATCCGAAAAGGCAAAAACAGCTGTCATGGAAGGATTTTTTTGCATCAATTGTTTCATTGCCAAAAATCCAGCGCGAAATCCGGCCCCACTTACTGGAACTCCGTTAGAAACTAAACTTTCATCTACTGGGATTCCACTCTCCTCCAGCGCTCTTTTATATCCTCGATAACGTAAGATGTTTGGAGTAACCAGATTACCCACATCTTTGTATAAAAATCCAATATCGGTATGTCCCATTTCAATTAAATATTTTGTTGCTTTGTAAGCTTCTTTTTCATCATCAATAATTACACTGGAATAGAGGGATGGATCCACATTTCCCTCTGAGTTTACAGTAAGTAGAACACAAGGAATTCCAAGTTGCTTAAATTTTGCCTCGGTATAGGAAGAGTAAGATCCCCCCATAATGATAATTCCACATAAATTGCTATGCATTGTTTCGCTTATTGCAATATCAAGCTCATCAGAGTTTTCATCAACGTTTTGAATGAGAAGCGGATAACCTCTTGATGCCATCTCAATTTCTATGACATCAATCATTTTAATAAAAAATGGATTGGACATGTATTTGACAATCAGCGCAATATTTTCAGACTGCGTTAACTTTAGATTTCGGGCATTATTATTCGGAATGTAATTGTATTCATTAATTACATCCATTACTTTCTTTTTTGTTTTTTCGCTAACTGATCCTGTCTGATTAATAACTCGAGAAACAGTTGCAATACCCACACCCGATAATCTTGCTATATCCTTAATATTGATATTTGCCATCATGAACCTCCACTATCATAGTATAATTTATCAGAAGTTGATTTCCAAAATCCAGATAAAAAGGTACGTTTTTGCACCGTCAATCTGATTATTGAAACATGCTTTTTGTTTCAATAAATATAATTTATCAGAAATTGATTTCCATATTTCTAATAAAAAGGTAAGTTTTTTGCTCCGTCAAAACATTCTTTTTGTTTTAAAATATAATTTATAAAAAAGGCTGCCGTATTCCTACAGCAGCCTTTTTATTAGTTATTTATAATAGGCGTAAAGGATGCTAATTGATTTTTTAATTCGTCCAAAACCTTATCAATACCTGCTTGTTTTAGCTGGTTTCTGTATTCTTCAATAGCAGCTGCTACATCGTCTGTCTTACCTAACATAAGCTGTATACCAATGGTTGAGTTAACGTTAGATATCGCTGAAAGTTCAGTGCTAACGTTGGAGGAATCAAAGCTAAATCCTGTATAAGGGTCACTAAGATGTTTCTCACTCCACTCTTTGGATTTTTCGTAACGGCTAGGATGCTCTGTTCTACGAGGAAGTTTAAATTCTGAGTTACTAAATGCCCAAGCAGAAAATCCTCCTGCGTCTACAGCTTCATTGAAATTAGCTGGTTTTTCAAGGAAACCATCTTTAATTTCATATTGACGTCCCTCAATACCATACTGCAATAAACTATAATAAGATTTATCAGTTAAGAACTTTTCAATTACCATAACACATCTTTCAGGATGTTTCGAATTTGCATTAATAACGGTTATATCCTGTGCTGGTGAACTTTGCATTACTTTGTTATGATCTTCTGCGAAATACCATGCAGCAATATCCTGGTCTGGTAAATTACCATGAACGCCGGTATAGTTTCCTGTCCAATCTCCCATGTGTGTGATGTAGGAGGAAGACTGACCATTCTTATACATATCTTTATCACCGGTGGAAGCAGATAGAATATCCTTTGGCCAATATCCTTTTTGTTCCCACTCATCAATCATTGTCACAAATTGTGCAAATTCATCCGTAAATGCTGGGTGTATAACATCCTTAAAGTCTTTATAATCACGAGTTACAAAATGCATTTCACTGGTAGATATACCAGGAGCAGGTACCCAGTTTCCTGTGGTATCTATTAGCATTTTATAAAAGTCCATAGAAACTTCTGCATTACCATTGATAGGATAGATTCCATGAGCAACAGAAGCATCAAAATAAGCAATCATAGATTGTAAATCGGTAACTTCTTTAATACCCCATTTTTCACAATTCGCTTTATTGTAGACAAAACCAGTATTGCTATAACCTGCTCCAAGGGTTGGAACACCGTAGATTTTACCATCAGAGGTTGTTGCTGCCCAGCTTGCTTCTGGCACTTTGGATTTTAATGTTGGAGCATACTTATCTAAAACATTAGTGATATCATATAAAGATCCTTGTTTTGCCAATGTATAGAATGGTACCGCTGTATTGATGGAAGCATAAGCCATATCAAAAGATTCATTGGAAGCCCAGATTAGCGGATACTTGGTTCCAATATCACCCCAATCTATGTACTTAATTTCAATGGAAGTATTGATATCTTTTGTCAGTTTACGATTAATCTCTTCTAAAATATCCCCGTTTGCTACACCAGCGGAACCATACAGATACATAACAAGATTTACATGTTCTGATAAGTCGTCTTCCCCATTCGACTTATTCCCTGATGAATCCGTTTTTGCCCCTTTGCTGCATCCCGCTAAGAGAACGCTCACCATAATGAGGCTTAAGATACTGCGCATAACTTTTTTCATTTTCATAGTTTTTCCTCCTTTTATTTTATAGGTCTTCTACTAAAAAGTAAAGCCTATAATATCATTTTGAAACAATCATCCTTTTACAGAGCCTATCGTAAGTCCGCTTACAAAATATCTCTGAACAAAAGGGTATAATAAGATAATTGGTCCCGTTGTTAATACTGCAGTTGCCATCTTAACAGATTGCGTTGGAATGGTATTAACATCAATAAAATGACCTTGACTGGTTAACGCTTCAATACTTGTTTGATTAATCATCTTTTGTAAATAATACTGTAAAGGATATTTGGATGGGGTATCAATATATAAACTAGCACTATACCATTGATTCCAATAACCTAGCGCAAGGAAAAGCCCAACTGTTGCTAAAGAAGGAATAGCAAGTGGCATAAATACTTTTCTATAGATAGTAAAAGCTCCTGCACCATCCATGTTAGCAGATTCATATAATTCATCTGGTATGGACTTCATGAAATTTCTCATCAAAAATATGGACCAAGCACTAATTAGTCCTGGGATTATCATCGCCCAAATACTATCTTTTAAATGCAGATATCTTACATTCAATATATAGGCAGGTACGAGACCTCCACTAAATAGTGTGGTGAAATAGATAAAAAAGGAAAAGAAATTTCGATATTTAAAATCCTTTCTATTAAGAACATAACCTGCCATAGACATTGTGAATAACCCAAGCACTGTTCCAACTATTGTAGTAAATATTGTTACTTTATAGGCATCAATTAACTTTTTAGGGTTGTCTAATAAGTATTTATAAGCGGCAAGGCTCAATTCTTTAGGAAATAGCTTATAACCTTCTGCTACAATCTCTCTTTCTGTCATAAAGGAAGAGGAAATCATTAAAACAAACGGGAAAAGACATAATAATGCGAAAATTCCAATTACCACATAACATATAATTGATAACGCTCTATTCCCTTTGCTCATTTTTATGGAACTTCCACCCTGGTGATTTTTCTTCATTTTCTACCTCCTTCTGTTTAAAATAATGCACTCTCTGGCTCAATTTTTTTAACTATCAAATTAATGGTAAGAACTAAGATTAAGCCAAACACGGATTGGTATAGTCCAACTGCAGCACTGGATGCAAAATTGAAAGAACCAATTAAACTACGATATACATAAGTATCAATAATATCCGTCTGATGATAAAGGAGTGAATTGGTACCAATAAGGTTATAAAATAAGTCAAAGGATCCTCGTAAAATGCCTCCAAGACCAAATAATAATAACAAGATAAAGGTCTGTTTTAAGAGAGGAATCGTTACATAACAAATTCTTTGTATACGACTAGCACCATCAATATAAGCAGCTTCATAAACCTCGGTGCTAATTCCTGTGATAGCTGCTAAATATACAATCATTCCATATCCTGTTGTCTTCCAAATATAGAAAAAGACGATTATGTATTTCCATATCCCAGGATTAGAATAAAAGGAATAACGCTCCATACCTAGATTTACTAATACAGTGTTAATAAAACCGTTATCG
>DPVV01000160.1:0-637 GCA_003526525.1 Lachnoclostridium phytofermentans
CAGCTGGACGTTTCGCATGTGTAATCGTATCTCCAACACGTGTGTCACCAACATTTTTAATCGATGCTGCTAAGAAACCTACATCACCTACTGTTAACTCGTCACGTTGCGTAGTTTTCGGTGTAAATACACCTACTTCTGTTACTTCAAATTCTTTACCCGTTGCCATCATACGTACTTTATCGCCAACTTTTACTGTTCCATTTACAACACGGATATAAGCAATTACACCGCGGTACGGATCATATAAAGAGTCGAAAATCATACATTGTAATGGCTCTTCTGAATCACCCGACGGAGCTGGTACTTTTTCAACAATTTGTTCTAAAATTTCTTCAATACCAATTCCAGCTTTCGCAGAAGCAAGTACCGCTTCTGATGCATCTAAACCAATTACATCTTCTACCTCTTGACGTACACGTTCTGGATCCGCACTTGGTAAGTCAATTTTATTAATGACTGGGAAAACATCGAGATTATGATCAAGCGCCAAGTAAACATTCGCTAAGGTCTGCGCTTCGATTCCCTGTGCTGCATCTACGACTAAGATTGCACCTTCACACGCTGCAAGGCTTCGTGAAACTTCATAGTTAAAGTCAACGTGTCCAGGGGTATCAATTAAATTAAAGATATACTC
>DPVV01000160.1:841-4886 GCA_003526525.1 Lachnoclostridium phytofermentans
TAAATTAAAGATATACTCTTCTCCGTCCTTTGCCTTATATACAGTACGTACAGTCTGTGCCTTAATTGTAATACCACGTTCTCTCTCAAGCTCCATATTATCTAACACCTGAGATTGCATTTCTCTGCTCGTAAGTAAACCAGTTTTTTCAATAATACGATCTGCAAGCGTAGATTTACCATGATCTATATGAGCAATAATACAAAAATTTCTGATTCTCTTCTGGTCAATACCTGACATGTTTTTCCTCCTGGGATTTATCACTTACATAACTTATATGATTTTCATTATCTTGGGGGTCAAGGCTATCTATGCCTCGTATATATGCCTTGCATATACGCAATCATATTTGCTACGCACATTAAGTATGCTTTCTAAACATACATAAAAAATCTCCATGCTAAATATCTATTTATATCGAACCTGCACGGGGATTTCCTTCTTGATTTTCACATCTTTTCTGTAAGCAAATTTCTACATAATGATTTATTATACCATATTCGTGGATACATATGGAATGCAGCTCTTTTTATCGTTTATGTGCACTCACTTGTCTGGCGCTTTATTTGCAAGATCATATGATATGCAGCACTTTGTGCCATCTATGTGCACCCACAACGTCTGACACTGGTATAATATCTGTCGACATTATACCATACCAAAACTTTGCTGACAAGGAGATACTATCGCATACTATGATAACAATAGTTAAGTGTAAATCATCACTTGTAGAGTTTATAATTGATAGGCAATTGCATAACAATTTCTATTAATATAAAAAGTTTGGAAAGCCACAATTAAATGCGACTCTCCAAACATAAATTTGAATCTCTTCCTATATTATATTGTTCTATCCTTTTTACTTCTATACTTAAGATTTATGATGTTGGTACTAATTTTACTGCAATTCAGATAAATCAAAATTATAGATAGAAGCATTTAGTTCAATCATGTCAATATTTCTTAGTAGTACTCCGATATGAGAGATCACTACTGATAGCGCACTTTTAGTTATATCACAATTTTGTAATTTAGTTTTACTCTGTGTATTATTTTATCCTTTATGGATTTGATAATAGTTGATTTAATATCACAGACAAAGGTTCCATTGCATTATAAGCTTCTTGTACGGTATTGTTTTCTGTACCACATTCAATTAATAAATAACGTTTTGCAAGATGTTGATTATAACGCCAGTTCTTCAAATAATTTCTATGAACAAACCCTGGATATAGATTTCGACCTACCAATGCTGCCTGTAAACTAAAAGCAAGATTATCCTTAAGATTAGGATTATTTAGACGATCAATTGGTCCGTTTTTATCTCGAGATAAACCATTAAAAAACATGATTTGACAAGCATCTTTTCCATTCACAGTTGCCAACCGTTTCGGTCCACTATCTCTATGTAAATCAATCACAACTTCAATACTAGGATTCTCTGCTAGAATTTTTTCAATATTTGGTCTTGCAGTACTGTAAGCAAAATTTCGATTATTTTCTCCATTTGCTTTTTTATCGTAAGCGGTCTTATCGTGGTAAACTACGTATCCCATTTTCTCTAACAATTCCGTTAAATAATTACCTGCTCCAACAACAGTATCTGCCTGCACACCTGCTTTACTATCAATATAGGTTTCTGATGCATGCGTATGATAAATTAATATTTGAGGAGCATCCGTTCTTTTCTTAATCGTCATATTCTTTTTTAATAATTCATTTGCGTTAAATAATGATTTTATCACAGTAGTTGAGGTGTCAACAATATAAAAATTATCGATTAGATAATTCAGATCGCTTAGTTTCTCAAGAGAATAGTTACTTTTTATTAAATTACTAACGGAGATTGCAGGTTCGTTAAATCCTGGTAATGTCTGATTATTAACTTGACTTGAGTTATAATCCGGTAACCTAGACACATCACCTGTTTTGTATTCTATGATTAATTTTTGGTCAGTGGTGTCATCTTCCTTATCAAAAATATCGTTACCGTTTAAACTATCACTACTGTAATTCCTATTTTCCTCTTCTGCCAGTTCTTCCATACTACTATTTGAACCATCTGATACATGTTGTGACCACGCTAGTTGCTCCTCTTTCGATGTATCTCTATAGTCCTCGTCCATATTCTCTTTGTAATCTGCTAGATTGACATACTCAAGTGTGTCCTGATAATTAATATCCTCTTCTTCTCTTTGTTCATGAAACACTTGTTTTCCTTGATGAGAGGCATAATAATTAATTGAAAAGTCTTCGGCGACCGTATGTAATAAGGTAGTATCGGATACCTCATCCCGTTTCACATAACCAAATAATTCATTACAAGAGGAAGTGGCATTCAGATAGAGTGATTCAATAAAGCTGACACCCGCCTTTTTTGCTACACTGGTCATCTGTTCCGAGGCAAATACAACGATGCCTCGGAATATAATAAAACTTGCAACAATAATACAGCACGTTAGAATGATGCGATAAAAAATGAGTTCATATCTCCTAAAACGATGCCTCATGCTTACTTAGCTCCTTCCGCAAAAACACGAATTGATTGCCTCAGATAACGTAAAGCTGATGCATTTCATAGATTCGTCAATATTTTTTGGTGTTACAAACATATTATGAAAAGATTCCTGATTAGTTACTTCCGAAAAGAAGCTTTGAACTTCATTTTGGGAAAAACCTTGGCTATTTAACATATTTTCCATGGAATCTCGAATTATCGTCATTGCATCTACTACCGTAGGTACCCCTAGGGCAACAACTTTTACGCCAAGACTATCTTCATTTAACGCCATTCGATTATTCCCTATTCCTGCTCCTGGACTAATACCGGTATCACTTATTTGAATCGTTGTATTAACTCGACTAACACTACGAGAAGCCAACGCATCGATTGCTAAGATAACAGAAGGCTTGGTCTCTTTCATAATACCGCGAATGATTTCCACTGCCTCCATCCCCGTTTGAGCCATTACACCTGGGGCCAACGCACTGACACAAGTTAATTTATTTCTCTTTTTAAATTCATCACCATATTCTTTAATCAAATGCCTAGTAATAAATAAATTATCTACAACCCATGGACCTAGAGCATCTGGAGTTACCTCGCGATTGCCTAATCCCACTACCATTACACCTTTTTCTCTATCTTCACCAATCAGTTTTCGGATGTACTTACCGATTTCATCACTGATGGAACTGTGATATTCGTCATCTTTTTCCGATAGTTTTTGCGCTTCTATTGTTATATAGGTTCCCATCGGCTTTCTCATAGCCTTAGCACCTTGTTCATCTTTGATGATAACCGTAGTTATTTTCAAATCTTTTTCTTTTATATAATCTTCTTCTAAAACAACACCCTTGATTTCAACATCATCGTCTTCAAAACTCTCCCTAACCTCTAACGCTAAGTCTGTCCGAATATCTTCATAGCCTTTCTTCATTCATACTCTATTTCTATCCTATGCTGACTTCTAGTAATTCATGACCGTATTTTCACATAGTTCACGGGTCATCTTGGTTTATTCTTTTACATTTTAGGATAAAATATGTATTGACATATAAAATGTTTTGTACTATTATATAACAGTATGTTCACTACAGAGCGTCCGTGTCCGGATCTATAGCGAACTTTCATGCGCATATTATAAAAGAACGTTATTTGGAGGTGTACAGATTGGCTAACATTAAGTCTGCTAAGAAAAGAATTAAGGTTATTGAGACAAAAACATTAAGAAATAAGGCAATCAAGTCTAAAGTTAAGACTTTAGTAAAGAAGGTTGAAGTTGCTGTGGCTGCCAGCGATAAAGATCTTGCTACTAAGAGCTTAAAGGATGCTGTAGTTGCTATCGACAAAGCTTCTTCTAAGGGTGTTTACCACAAGAAGACTGCTGCTAGAAAAGTTGGTAGATTAGCAAAGGCTGTTAATTCTATTGCTTAATTTTTATAGTATATAATGTGGGAGTGCTGCTGCACTCTCATTTTTTTATTTAAATTATAATCTATGCAAAAATACCTTCTTAATTATTTCTATATATTGAATTCTTCT
>DPVV01000365.1 GCA_003526525.1 Lachnoclostridium phytofermentans
AAAAATTGTATCATAATGCAATGTAGCAAATAAAGACACATCTTGAATGGTAGCCACTTTTTCATTCTTATATTTTATTGTATTGTCTTTAGAGAAAACATAACCCTCTACCAAAATATCTGGCTTTTGTTTCGATTCTTCCGTTTCAACAGAGAATTGCTTATCTTTTATAGGTTTGTTATTCATAACCCTATTAGAATCCAAATATTCCTTTACAAATAAAAAATCCGTTTCGAACGAATAAACTTGATAATAACTAGAGCGGGAATCTACTTGATACAGTATATTATCCCTTATTTCAAAATTATCATTTCCATTCAATATAATACGTTTTAAGTTAGTAAACAGTGGGAACGCTTTTCCTTCTCCCTCAGCAAAACTAGCTCCAAACAAACCCCATAACGATTTTGAGAAGGTAATTTCCTCAAGATAAGGATTATACGTATTAAAGTCTGCAATATATATCTTATCTGGAATCTGATATTTTTTATCTTTTTTTGCACATGGATAAAGAATTAATATATTGTCATATGCGTGAAAAACAACACCATCTACAGATTTAAAATACGGGTTTCCTTCTTCAATGATTACTGCTTCTAGCTCAAAACATTCTACTCCTAAATATAAATCTACTTGAGCATTAGCCAAGTGACAGTTCTTATGCACATATAACTTCTTCAAATGATTTTGTCTTCTAAGCTGAGCGTTATCAATTGAGGTAACCGTTTCCGGTATTGTATAACTCTTGATATCTAAATCTATTGGAAACCATATAATTTTAGTCATTGTCTTATCATAAAGAATCCCATCTTTTACTGTATAATAAGCATTCAATTCATCTAAATCTAGCACGGATAGGTTACGAAAACCACCTAATAAGCTGCTATATTTATTACCTTCCATTACTTTTAAATTCTTAGGAAGTTTTAAAGCTTGAGTTGTATTTACAGTATTAAATAGATCCATTGGGAATGTTTCTATATTGTCATGAATCTTAATAACAGTCTGTTTATTCTGATTTGGGTATACATAAATGTAACTAAAATCGTTAGAGTATAGAACCCCATCAAACAATGCCAGATATGGATTGTTATCATCTACCTGTATGGAAACAAGTTGATTTTTACTCATATTTGAACAAGATATTAAGGATTTTGGTATTGTTAGTGTTTTAAGTGTATTGATATTCTTAATCTTAGTTCCATCTAAAACCACCATCCCCTGTGGCAGATTTAACTCTTCCACTTGTTTCTTTTCGGGCCAATACTCGATATAACTTTTATCATGTCGATATAAAATTCCATCGACAGAAGCAAAATATGGATTTGTTGATGCAACCGTAATCGATGTTAATTCAGCTTGATAAAATGCCTCACTTTCTAATTGGCGAAAGCTCTTTGGTAAAGCAATTTCAGCTAATGTCGAAGCACGAAATGCAAAGTTTTCAATACATACGAGTCCTTCCGGTATCTGAATATGATCCATAGATACAAAGGCGAATGCATTGTTATTAATCACTTTGGTTCCAATTTCTACAATCGCATTGGCTCCTTTTTTCATCGGATAGGAAATCAATTTCGTTCCATCCTTACTATATAAAACTCCATTGATACTTTTATAAGATGGATTATCCTCATCCACATAAATCGCTTCCAAATTGGGAAAAACCTCTTGTAGTGTTGTGTGATAACCATCAATTAAAATTTCTTCCACTTCATTTGTTATATGTAACTCTTTTAGGTTATTCAATATTGGCATGTAAGTAAAGCTAACCCTAGAAGTTGAAATCGTCACTTGATGAATTTCTTTTGTATTCGTTATATCTTCACGCTCTTGTGCTGTAATATTATCATACAAATATAACATATGACCTTTCACTTCATAGTTCTTATCTTCAGATGCTTTGATTGATTGGGTATTCATTAAAATAATAAATACCATGATAGGAAAAAAAAGAATACTCCTTACCGCATGTAGTGACTTTACCCTTTTCATACTTATCCTCCATTCTATCGCAATCCTGCGAATTTGGCCGATAGCACAAACTCGAGTGTAAAAAATCTTGATTTTTCACACTCTCCCTGATTAATTAACCACCGGTTATATCATAATCTTGCTTGTGATATTGCTTAGGCAAAATTTTACTATATTCTAAGGATAGGCATTGAAAAAGGTAATTATATGGTAAAATTATTACATTTTTATTAAAATAGGAAAACTCTCCTTTACTTATGGTACGCTTCACCGTAACACAAATAAAGGAGAGTTTACATCTTGTCTTATTAACCGATTATCACGTTAGGACTTCTATTTGAATAATAACAAATCCGCTAACTACACCAATTATTTTACAACAATATTAATTATTTTACCTTTAACATAGATCTCTTTTACAATTGCTTTTCCTTCCATCGCTTTTGCAACGGTAGGAACTTCCTTCGCTTTAGCAAGGGCAGAGTCATTCTCTTCATCCACTGCTAACTCTACAGTACCCTTCACCTTACCATTTACTTGAACACCAATCGTAATAGTATCTTCTTTGATAGCGTCTTCATCATAAGTTGGCCAGCTCTCAATAGCTAGTGTATTGTTATTACCTAAGAGATTCCACATCTCTTCACCAACATGAGGACAAATACAAGAATACATCTTAATAAAGCCTTCTGCATACTCTCTTGGGCAAGTTCCTACTTTATATACACTATTTACAAAAATCATCATCTGGCTAATGGCTGTATTAAAGCCCAATTGTTCGAAGTCGCTTGTCACTTTCTTCACTGTCTGATGATATACTTTTGTTAAGGAATCGTCATTGTCCTCTGTAATGTTTTCTTCATTAGTAAAAAATGTCCATACACGATTAATGAATTTTCTTGCGCCTTCTACACCTTGTTGATTCCATGGTTTAGATACTTCTAACGGTCCCATAAACATCTCATAAAGTCTTAAGGTATCTGCACCATAATCTCTAACGATATCACTTGGATTTACAACAAATTCTGGGAAACGTTTACCCATCTTAATACCATTGGAACCTAGAATCATTCCTTGATGAACTAATTTCTTAAATGGCTCTCTTACTGGTGATAAACCTTTATCATATAGATAACGATTCCAAATTCTTGAGTACATTAAGTGTCCAACTGCATGTTCTGGACCACCAATATATAAATCTACTGGTAACCAATGCTTTAGCAATTCTTGATTTGCAAATTCCTCTTGGTTATCTGGGTCGATATAACGCATAAAATACCAGCTTGAACCTGCACTACCAGGCATGGTTGAAGTTTCGCGCTTTCCTTTTACACCGTCTTTTTCATATTGTTTCCATTCAGTTGCATTTTCAAGAGGAGCCTTACCATTCTTACCTTTGTAATCTTCAAGTACAGGTAAAATAAGTGGTAATTCGCTATCACTTAATACATGAATTTCATCATTTTCTGTATAGACAACTGGTACTGGTTCTCCCCAGTATCTTTGTCTAGCAAAAATCCATTCACGGAAATGGTAATTCACCGATTTACGTGCAACGCCCATCTTGCTTAACTTCTCAGTAATTGCTACTTTTGCTTCTTCAACTGTAAGTCCTGTAAATTCTTCTGAGTTCATTAAGATGCAGCCTTTACCAAGATAATCACCCTTTTCAAATGCTTTCTCGCTTACATCTGCTCCATCAATTACTTGAATCATAGGGATATTATGAACCCCGGCATATTCAAAGTCTCTTTGGTCATGAGAAGGAACTGCCATAACTGCACCTGTTCCATAGCTTGCTAATACGAAATCGCCAATGAACAAAGGAACTTCCTTGCCATTCACTGGATTAATTGCATAGATACCCTTTAAGATACAACCTGACTTTGTCTTATTAAGCTCCGTACGGTCCATATCATTCTTCTTAAGAGTTTCATTAATATAAGCTTCTACTTCTTCTTTATTCTCAACTCTAGGCATTAAGTCTTTCACAATCTGACCGTCTGGAGCAAGTACCATGAATGTAATACCATAAATTGTTTCAATACAAGTTGTATAAATGGAGAAATTACCACCACCAACGATCTCAAAATCAACTTCCACACCTTCGGATTTACCAATCCAGTGTCTTTGCATATCCTTAGTGGATTCTGGCCAATCGATTTCCTCTAAGCCTTCTAATAATTTTTCAGCAAAGGCTGGTTGATTGATTACCCATTGCTTCATATTTTTACGGATAACTGGATAACCACCACGTTCGGATTTACCATCAATAACTTCATCATTCGATAATACTGTACCAAGTTCTTCACACCAGTTTACTGGCATATCAATGTATTTTGCATAACCATCTAAATATAATTGTTTGAAAATCCATTGGGTCCATTTATAGAATTTTGGGTCACTCGTAGCAATCATTTTAGACCAGTCATAGTCAAAACCAAGTTCTTTTAACTGTTTTGAAAAGGATTCAATATTTTTTTCTGTAAATCCATTTGGGTGATTTCCTGTACTAACAGCATATTGTTCTGCTGGCAACCCAAAGGAGTCATATCCCATTGGATGCAATACATTATAGCCTTGCATACGTTTCATACGTGATACAATGTCGGTTGCTGTATATCCTTCTGGATGTCCTGCATGAAGACCAACTCCTGATGGATAAGGGAACATGTCTAGTACATAATATTTAGGTTTACTAAAGTCCCATACATCGGTCTTAAATGTTTCTTTTTCTTCCCAATATTTCTGCCATTTCTCTTCAATTTTTTTTGGATCATATAGTTGTTCCATATTTTTTCTCCATTCTTTTGCTTTTACATAAATAAAAAAATCCCTTCGCCTCCAATAAAAGAGACGAAAGGATAAACCTACCGCGGTACCACTCTAATTCAGGGATAACCCTGCACTTAAATTCTATAACGGGAATTCCCGCCAAGGTCTACTTAAGTTCAACCTCAGAGTTCATAGACGAGTTCAAAGCTTCCCAGATTATCTTCCACCTACCGATAACTCTCTGTTACTGGAACCTACTTCTACTACTTCTAATCATAACTTTTATCTTATCTGATAATACACTAACCTTTTCTTTTCAATATGTCAAGGGGTCTTTGAAAAATTAAAGCAAACGATAGTTCCAAAGAACAGCCTTTTGTTCATAGTAATTTAATCAGTTCTTCTAATTCTTCAAATAAAGCTTTTGCTAGCACAAAATTAGTATCCATTAAAGCCAAGGCTATTTTCGTTT
>DPVV01000434.1:0-8662 GCA_003526525.1 Lachnoclostridium phytofermentans
GATACCACCACCTCTTTTCATTTTTTAAAAGACTATTATAACAGCTTAGAGTACATGAAAGAGACGGTTCTCAATCAGATATATCAACTCTTTTACCAAAGAAACTGTAATTATCTTCGAACCAAAGAGTTTTCCTATCGACAACTACTTTTAAATAGGGAAGGAACTACTACTGCCCTAAAAGCAGAGCTTCTATTATATAAGACCAATAAGGCATCTCAATCACTTGTTACGAAACGAAGGAACCTATTAAAAGAATATCAAAACAAGGCAGATACACCAGAAACCGAGCTTCAATTGATTAATCAGCAGATAAGTCTATTGGATACTAGAATAAAGGAATACGAAGAGAAGATAATTGCCTATCAACAATATCTAGGCTTTATGCTTTACGAAAAAACCAAAGAGAATGGACTAGATATCTTTCAAGAGATGATTATCACACTGGATAGCTTAAAACAAAGTGGTATCTATATTGGTCAAATACGTGAACCTGTTATCACTTTTAGCATCGTGCCATTTGATAGCAATAGCTTTACTTATACTTCTTTATTCAAGAAGATAGAGCGAACCTTTGTATTTCACCATTATGTATTGCCGAACTACCATTTAAACATCAAAATATGCTGTTATGGGTTAGATAATGTGAAGGAAGTCAAGAAGCTGTTAAAAAAGATAAAGGAAAAGTTTTCGGGGATTAAAGAATATCAGTTATTAGCAACTGACTTTTATAATATTGTAAGTGTGCATAATATGGAGTTTCATTTTAAAGAACGGTTTGAAGTATTCCCAATACCAACCGAATACTCCGAGAGACAAAATTAATATAACATAAAAGTTAGAAACGGTAGCCAAGAGCTACTGTTTTTAAGTTAAGCATATTTTTTCTATGATTACCACTAAAAAATGAATAAAAATATCAAGATATATATGTGCAATAGTTCGTAGCAATCGACCTTAGAATATTATACTCTAATACTATAAGCTACTTTAAAGATATCATTGTTGCTTATTTAAAATAAATCGTACCTTGAAAATTAAATAATCATTAAAAAATAATAAAAAAAGGAGTTCTTATGAAAAAAAAGACAAATGAAACAATAAAAATCACATTAGTAGAGGTTTTTACACTACCACAAGAGAAGGATTTAATAATAGTTTGTTCAGAAGAAACTATAGCATATTTATCCCAGTATCACCCCGAAGTATTTGGTTATATTACTTCTTTTGTTGAAGAACATATTAATTATGGTTGTATTCTTAGGATTACACTACCATGTATGACATTCGATATAAACATTTATATTAAAGATGATTACAACTCAAAGGTTCTACCATCTGCTTAAGTTAGAATAAACAATCCCAAAAGGGAAATCAAGGTTAAATATATGCTTCGCAACCTTGACTTCCCTTTTTCTCTTGTTTAATGGATAATTAAGCAGTTGATAGCATAGTTTTGTTTTTCCCTTTCGTCAAACCACTTTTTATTATGATATTTTTCAAACCACATAGTATATAAGATAATCACACCTAAGACTTTCAGAAGAAAGTAAAAAGGTGGAACTTATTTAGTCAGGAAGAGTGTACTATTAATTATTTCTCTTATTATCCTTCGTGATAAGGAGAGAAGAACATCTTATAAGAAGGGGAGACGCTATGTTTGTATTTGTTGAAAATTTAGCATATTACAATGAAGGAAAGATAATTGGTGATTGGTTTCAATTAGGGAAATCAGATGAGGAACTTCAATGTTTCTTACAAGATGTTGTTTGCATTGATGAATTACACGAAGAATACTTTATCGCTGATATAGACAGTGATAATCTAAGTTATTCGGTAAATTCTTATTGCGACCTATTTGAATTAAATCATCTTGTTTGTCAGTTCAATGAATTATCAGAGGCAGAACAAATGACGGTAAATGCACTATTAGAAACAGGTATTTTCAATCTATTAGAAGATGCCCTTGATAACGTAGAGCATTATCAACTAATCCAAGATATTCATAATGAATATGACCTTGGGTATTACTTTTTAGAGGATTGTAATTTCTATGAAATACCAGAATTTATCCAAAACTATATTGATTATGAAAGTTATGGTCGTGATATTCTTCTAAGTGGAGATGGCGACCTAACGAAATACGGCTACTTAATGATTGCTTAATTAAGTTGATACAGCCTAAGCATAAAAAGAAAAAGATTACCACAAAAAAAGCAATAAATTTTATGTGAGATTTTTAGGCAATATTTAGTGGGTTGCTATTTTTTTATATGATAAATTATATATATCACTCAAAGATGAGTTTTATATATAAGGAGAATGAAAAATGCAACAGGAAAAATTAAGTAATCATAGCCTGTCGCTTATATTTCCGAATGAAGCAATAACAAAAGAGGAAGCAAGGCTTCAAAAATTAAATTATGATAGATTTATTGATACGTTATCGGAAATCGTTTTAAATAACAGCGACATTTTAAACTAAATATAGAGCTATTAAACAGGGAAGGAAATCTTAGGATTTCCTTCTGTCAGTTAAAAATAAGGAAACAGAACTTAGAAAATAATTAGGAGGAATTAAGAATGAGAGAAGGAAAAAGAGCTATTATCTATACTAGAGTATCAACAGAAATGCAAGTAGATGGATTTTCACTGGAAGGACAACTTCGAGAGTTGAAGGGTTGGTGTGAATTTGAGAAAATGAATGTGGTTGGCATTTATGAAGAAAAAGGAAAGTCAGCGAAAAGTATAGAAGGTAGACCAGCATTTCAAGAAATGATGAATGATATAAAAGAAAGTATTGTAGAATGTGATTATATCTGTGTTTATAAATTATCTCGGTTTGGGAGAAATGCAGCTGACATTCTAAATTCATTGGAATTTATACAAAGCTATGGAGTTAATCTTCTTTGCAAAGAAGATATGATTGATAGTTCTCAATCACAAAGTAAATTATTAATTTCAGTTTTAGGTGGTGTTTCTGAAATGGAAAGAGAAAACATCATCACCCAATCCATGAATGGAAGAAGAGAAAAAGCAAAGCAAGGTGGATGGAATGGTGGGTTTGCACCTTTTGGATATCAGTTAGAAAAAGGTGAACTAATTATTGTTGAAAAAGAAGCAGAGATAGTCAAATACATTTATGAACAATTTGTTTATGGTGGAAAAGGGTATACAACGATATCTAAAATGCTGAATTTACAGAAGATTGAAAAGAGAAAAGCAGTAAATAGTAATCGGATTTTTTCAGATTGGTCATCCTCCGCAGTAAAGCATATATTAGATAATCCATTGTACTGTGGTAAGCTTACCTATGGTAGAAGGAAAAAAGAGAAAATACAAGGAACAAGAAATTCTTATAGAACAGTTAAAACAGATAAATTTATTTCCGTTCAAGGGAAACATCAATCTATCATAACAGAAGAGTTATTTGAACTAGCTACCATAAAAAGAAAAGAGACAGGTCATAAGTTTGAAAGTTCTACCAGTAAGAAGGTACATTTATTAACTGGAATTTTAAAATGTCCTCACTGTGGAAGTCCAATGTATATCAATAAAAATTCTTGGACGAATAAAGATGGTAGTAGGAAAGAAATCTTTTACTATACATGCGGTCATAATAAGGCTTGTAAGGGTGGAGAGTGTAGTCCTAATTCTGTTAGAGCAGAATATGTAGAAGAGCAAGTTATTGCTTACATAAAAGAACTGGTTAAAAATGCAGAGTTTGCAAAAGCTATACAAGAACGAATAGGAAGTAAAATTGACACAACCCAGTTAGACAAGGAATTATTCAATTATAAGAGTAAATTATCAGAAACAGAAGCTAATAAAAGAAGATTGGAAGAGGAAATTGACAATTTTCCCTTAGAGATTTCTCATAGGGAACGAAAGTTAGCAGATAAAAACAGTCGTATAGATAGTTTATATGATATTATAGAAGAGTTAGAGAGCAAAATAGATGAAGTATCAGATAAGAAAATGGCTGTTGAAAATAACGTACTAACAATGCAGAGCATCTATAAAATTCTTTTGCAGTTTGATAAGATTTTTGATAGGATAGAAGGAGACGAGCAAAAGAAGCTTTTGGCGAGTTTTGTTAATCGAATAACGCTCAATGAAGGAGAAAAAATCGAACAAAGAACTTTAAAGAGTATTGTCTTTAATTTTGCAATTCCGAAAGGAGTTGCAAATGATAAAGAGATTTCGTTGGATAATAACGAACACGTGGAGACGTGTTGTCTGCTATATAAGGTGAATTAAGAAGTAAATAGGTAATAGATGCTTCGTCGTAATGACAGAATAAACTGATGTGTGAAAATGAGGTGAATTAGTATGCCAGACATTAAATACGATATAATTGAAGAAATCGGTGTATTATCTGAAAATTCAAAAGGTTGGAGAAAAGAAGTTAATCTCATCAGTTGGAATGGTGGTGAGCCTAAATATGATATTCGTGACTGGGCTCCAGAACATGAAAAGATGGGCAAGGGAACAACTCTGACCAAAGAGGAGATACTGAAATTAAAAGAGATCTTGAATACGATAGAGTAATAATTGAGCCAGCACATATTCCAGGTGTTGGCTCTGACTTTATGAGGGAGAAAAGTGAAGGAACTTATGGCTGAACGGTTAGTTGGAGATATGAGGCCTTAAGAGATGCACAAAGAAATGAGTGGATATTGTTCATACTATAAAATAGAAGAGATAAGGAGTGTTATTATGAATAATGTAACCGTAGAGTTTTTCCATGATGTAATATGCAGCTTTTGTTTCCCAATGTCATATAGGATGCGTCAGCTCCAAAAAATGATGCCAGAGGCTCAAATTGTGCATCGATCTTATGCATTGGTCAAATCGGAACGCGACTTTGACATGATGTTTGGTTCAAGAGCAGCGGCTAAGAACGAAATTATGAGCCATTGGGAACAGGCAAATCAAAATGATGACCTGCACAGGTTTAACATCTATGGAATGCAAAAAGCAGAATTTCCATTCCCGTCTTCCATGAAAGTTCTTACTGCATGTAAAGCGGCTGCAGGCGACGCTGGATATTGGGATGTTTTTGACGCTCTTCAAAATGCATTATTCGTACAAAACCGCAACATTGAGGATTCGGATATCATTAACGAGTGCATCAGGCAAAGTGGCATAGACTTTGCGAAATGGGAGCAGCATTACAATAGTGGTGATACAAAAGAAGCGGTGGAGAAAGACTTGATTCTTGCAAAACAATATGGCATCGAAGGAGTTCCATGCCTCATCATAGATGGAAAATATCGAATCAGTGGTGCACAGCCACTTGCACAAATTATCCAAGCTATCCGAGGTGCTGCTGAAAATCAAGAGAAAACCTCCTCTGAAGGTGCAGCCTGCCGATTGGATGGCGGTAAAATAAATTGCGATTGATTAACTTGCCTTAGATATGTTTCAACGCAAAAAAAATACGCCAACCCTTTTTCAAACTCGATTAGTGAAGAACGCCCTTTATGGGTGATAGGAGGTTACAACCATGAGCGAAAAAACAGAACTGCAAAAGGTCAGCGAGGAAACCATGCGCTTTATGCGAGGAAAGTATGTTTTAGATGAAGTAGGCAACGGCAAAGATGAATTGAAATTCCGCAAAGGCGGGAAAACGGTGCTGACTATCTATATACGCGAAGATCGTTATGATTTTCTCGTTATTTTCGGAAAAGCAGAACGTGAATTATTTGAGGCACGGCGTAATGAATTTCCACAGAAGGTACAGGAAATTTACGATAACAGCAAAACACATCATGACGGTAAATGGATGTTTATTTCCGTTGCCGATTTACATACGCTCGAAGCTGTCGAGCAGCTTGTTTTGATTAAGAAAAAACCTAACCGAAAGTCGTTTCCGAAAGAGCAGGCGGTCTATGCCAGTTGCGGACACCGTTGCGATTTGTGTGTACATTATAACGGCGGAACAATCAGCGAGGAGTTTCGGGCGGAGTTGAAAGAGCGACTGATACGTGTATACGCGGGGGGAGTAGGCGATGGGGGGTATTGGGGCGATGATATGGAGTTGTGTGATGGCTGCCATACAGGGGGATTAGATAAAAGCTTTAACTGCGATTCATTGAAATGCGCGGCGGAAAATGACGTTGATAAATGCCAAAATTGTCATAAAAATCCTTGCGATAAGGCACATCATTTATATCAAGGGCTAAAACCTGAAATCCACACAAATATTATTGCTGCCGACGATGTTACATGGGTAATTCTACCTTATGTGTATGAGCAATACGGAAATTAAGTGGGATAACAACTAAATAGGGTTCAAATTAAGGGTTCCCAAAGATTGGAGCATTTAGATTAGTGGTCGTTCTTTGGAAGCCCTTTTTTACATCTGTGAGAACCTATCTACGATTTTAAAGTTGATATGGTTGAGTGAATATTGTGCATTTTTACATAAGGTTGAGGGGACAGGTTATCATATTTCCTGTTATCCTACTATCATATTGACATGTGATTTTACAGTGATATGATGTCTATATATGATACAAGAAAGGTATGGTGTTATTATGCAAAAACGGCCATTTGGTAACACAGGTTTACACACTTCAATTCTTGGATTTGGTGGATTTCATTTGCTGGAGATCCCAGTAAGCGAGGCGAACTATCTATTAAATCGATATTTGGACGAGGGCGGTAATTATATTGAGACTGCTGCCAGCTATGGGGATGGTGAGTCAGAAAGAAAGATAGGACAATGTGTATCAGCAAGAAGAAAGGAATTCATTCTGGCAACAAAGTCAGGAGAACGTTTCAAGGACGGATTGTTAGCCTCCTTAGATCGTAGCTTACATAATCTTAATACGAATTATGTGGATCTTTTCATTATGCATGCTGTGGGAACTATGGAGGAGCTGGATCAGATACTTGCTCCCGGTGGGGCATTGGAAGGTGCATTACAAGCAAAAAAGGAAGGACGCATTCATCACATAGGAATCTCAATGCATGGCCAGCCCGATGTCTTAATCCGTGCATTAAAAGAATACCCTTTTGAGGCTGTGATGACGACCATTAATTATTATGATCATTTCAACTTCCCCGAGATACAAGAGGTATTGTTACCATTAGCACATAAGAATAATACTGCTATTATCTTAATGAAACCGGTAGCAGACGGTCTATTGTGGCGCAATGCTTCGCAGGCGTTCCGTTATGCCTTCAGTCAGCCGGTATCCATTGTCGTTGCAGGCATCAATAATAGAGAATTACTAGAGGCGGATTTACGTTACGCGAATGAATTCAAACCGATGTCAGAGGAAGAAATGGAAGACATATATACTAATTCTCCTGAGCTTGGTACCTATGTATGCAGACAATGTGGAAAATGCATGGTTTGCCCCGAGAACATTCCCCTTACGGATATCTTCCTATATGAGGGTTATTTTGACCGGCAAATGGCGGATGGTATCGTAACCAATGCTTCCGATTACGCCTTAAAGGAGCGGCTACGCTTTTGGTTTGGCAATCGAGATATGGCTATGAACCTTTATTCCAAACTGGAGGTTAAGGCTGACAGCTGCACCGATTGCGGCAAATGTACGCCGGAATGCCCTTACAGTATCGATGTAAGACGTAAGTTAGCGATCGCAGATTATAAGTTGGCGAAGAAGGATATTTTTTAACATTTTATATCATGATATGTAATGGTTTTGAAGGAAAAAATTAAAGGTAGGATTACTCTTGACATTGCAGTGAAAATCTATAAAACCTTATTCAAAGGAGGCTTGTGTGTGAAAATTTATATAATTGAAGATGATACAGTCCTTCGAGAAGAATTGGCCAAAATGCTTGTCATTTATGGATACTCGTGCGATTATACCGATGATTTTGAAAACATCATTACGCTTGTACAATCTGCAAAGCCAGATTTAATTCTACTCGACATCAATTTACCCTATTATGACGGATATCATATTTGTCGTGAAATACGTAAACAATCTGAAGTGCCCATCATCATCGTCACTAGCCGTAATACAGATATGGACGAACTTATGGGTATGAATCTCGGTGCGGACGATTTTGTCACAAAGCCCTATAACAAGCAAATTCTGCTTGCCCGGATTGCGGCAGTGCTTAAGCGTACTGAACAGAAAACTCAAATGGAGGCTTTAGAACATAGAGGATTAATACTTTCGCTTGCTAAAAGTAGAGTAACGTTTAAAAATAAAACGGAAGAACTTACTAAGAATGAACAGCATATTCTTTCTATGCTTATCAAAAATTCTGGTCGTATCGTATCTCGGGAAGAACTGATGGATGAGCTTTGGCAGTCGGACGAATTTGTAGATGATAACACCCTAACGGTAAACGTTAACCGCCTGCGTCACAAACTGGATTCTGTCGGAGCAAATGATTTCATTTCGACTAAGCGTGGGCAGGGGTATTTGATATGAAGCTTACGTTATTTTTGAAAGATAAATTAATTTTCATATTGGGGCAGATTTGCATTGTTATTTTTGTCAGTGTAATATTAAGTATGGTTCACATAAGCACTGCGGCGGTACTGTTGATTTGTGGGTTGATTATTCTCATTGCTATAGTTTCGCTTCTACAGGATTATTCAAAACGCAGCAATTATTACAGGGGGATTTATAATACCCTCCATAATATGAACAAAAAGCAATATATT